>JANNEJ010000149.1:0-15043 GCA_031378585.1 Acidobacteriota bacterium
CGTGGCCATCAGAAGCGGCGTCGGGCTGGACGGCGGCACGTCGTCGGTTCAGGGCGGCTTGCCGTGGGGCTATCCCTGGTCGGAACTCGTCCAGTTGCTGTCGGCGGCCGTGATCGCGCTCTTCGTGACGCACGTGCAGAAGCTGCACCAGAAGGACCGTCCCCTCAACCGGTCGATGGAGCAGGCACAGGTGCTGCTGGCCGTCTCTGGCGCCCTCATCATGATCGTCATCGGCAGTTCGCTGGCGCGGGCCTTCGGCATTGCCGGGGCCGCGGGCATCATCCGCTTCCGGACGCCGGTGGAAGATCCGAAGGACGTCACGGTGCTCTTTCTGCTGATGGGGCTCGGTATGGCCTGCGGCATCGGCGCACTGCCAATTGCCGCACTCGGCGGCCTGTTTCTGGCCGTGTCGATCGTGGTGCTGGATCTCATCGTGGCGGAGAAGCCGCGGGTGATGGACGTGGAGATGACCGCCAAAGGCCGCGAGTTCCCGCTGGCGCACGTGGTGAGTGTCTTTGCCACGCACGGCCTCACGTGGGAGCCCCGCGAGTTCACACAGGGCGACGAGGCCGAGATGACCTATCGCACCACGCTCCCGCCGCATGTCTCAATTGATGAGGTCACCGAGGCGCTCGTGGCCGGCGGTTCGCACGGACTCGCGTCGGTGTCGTGGGAGACGCCGAAGCGATCGTGAGACCCGACCGTGTGGTCATCGAGCCGGCCGAACGCCGGGCCGCCGTGCTGCGCGTCATCGGTGGCGCGCGCCGCCGGCTCGGGCTCACCATCTTTCGCTGCAACGACGCCGAGGTGCTCGACGCCGTGACGGCCGCGGTCGACCGGGGCGTAGAAGTGGACGTGCTGCTCACGCGCCGGGCGAGCGGCTGGAAGCGGCGGCTCGGCCGGCTGGAACAGCTATTGACCCGCATCGGCGCGCAGGTGACTCGGCACGGCGCGCGCGCGACCAAGCATCACGCCAAATACATCATCGCCGACCAGGGGCCATTGCTCGTCGCGTCGTTCAATCTGACGCGCAAGTGTTTCCAGGACACGTGCGATTTTGCCGTCGTGACCCACGACCCGGCTGCGGTCACCGACGCCTGGCGGCTGTTTGACGCCGATCTGGCCAGACGCTCCTTGCCTGTGTCGGCCGGGACGCGCTCGCGGCTGGTCGTGGGCCCCGAGTGGGCGAGCGCCACTGTCCGGTCGTTATTGGCGGGGGCGCGCGAGCGCATCCGGATCATCGACCACAAGTACGACGACCCGCGTGTGCGCCGGCTGCTGGCCGCCAAGACGCGCGAGGGCATCCTGGTCGAGCATCTCGGGCAGCGCGTGCTCGACGGGCGCACGGCGCACGGCAAGATTACGATTGTGGATGACCGCGTTGCACTGGTCGGCAGCCTTGCGCTTTCGGCCACGAGCCTCGGGCTCCGGCGCGAACTCAGCCTGCTCCTGACCGATCCTGCAGCGGTGACGCGCCTCGACGCCTACTTCACGCGCGTCGCGTCGCGCGCCCGCCAGCGCTGACGCGCAGCGTCACTTGCAGGCCACGGGCGTACGCGACTCGTCGGCCACGGCACACGTCACGAAGGCGGAGCGCGCGGGGACGAACGCGCGCAGACCCTCCACGGCGGCCTCGACGTCGCTCATCGAGTAGGGTTTGTTCGTGTCCTCGCGCGCGGCCGGGGCGATGAGGGTGTACAGACGCTCGATCTCGCGGGCCAGCCAACCCGTGCTGCTGTCGTCGCCCTGCTGCCCGTCGCGAGCCGAGGCCACGGCAGCGGTAAGACCATCGAGATAGGCCTGCTTCACCGTGGGGATGGCCAGGGCGCGGCGCATCAGCACGTTCCGATCGGCGCGCTCGAAGATCGCGAAGTCAGACCGCAGGAACGTGTTGTCCTTGTCCCAGGTGATGACCTGAAACTGCGGCCGGTCGCCGAACTGGTAGAGATAGAAGTTGTTCATGCCGGCATAGCCGAGCCAGCCGTCGTTCTCGGCCACGAAGTTCTCGGCGGCCACATGTCGCACGAACGCGTTGAGGTCGAGGAACTCGGCCATGGCGCCCTCGAATGCGGCGTCACTGGCCTGGTTGGCCGTGCGCACCATCCGCTCAATCGGGTCGAACAGCTCGAAGGTCGAGTGAGACTCGTTGGTCTTCGGGTCAAAGAGCACCTTGTAGCGGTCGAGGTCGCTGCCGAGGTAATCGAAGTTGTAGTCGATGAGGTAGTCGTACTCGAACAGGTTGCCGTTGTCCTGACTGAAGACGCGCTCGAGGAAGCGCTTGTCGATGGACTCAACCACCGTGTAGAGCCCCACAAGCGTGTTGTTCACGTAGAGCCGCACGAACGCCTCGCGTGGCGCCGGCAGGCCAAGGCGCGAGAAGAGGCGCATGCTGAGCACCTCCTTCATCATCGACGGATCCTGCACGAGGTTGTCGAGCACGAGCGACTTCAGGTCGACGAACCGTTGGCCCGACGAGTACCGGTCGAAGTCCACCCGCAGACCCGGCTTGATCGGACTCCGGCTGCCGAGTCCGCGCGACCGGATGCCGACGTTCCGTACCGTGACGCCGCCCCAGACGAAGTCGGCAGGATAGTAGGTGTTGTCCTGGAAGTTGTCCTTCAGCTTCTGCCAGTCCGACGAATGGAGCACGAGCTTCACGTCGCCGAGTGTGTCGGCATTGAAGACGTCGTCAGCCGTCTGTGCCACGGCCGCGTGGCGGTCGAGCACGGCGACGACGGTGAGACAGACGCAGAGAAGACGGATGGACATACGGGCACCCATGGGTGGTTACAAGGCGAACTGCAGGCGGCCAACGTAGCTCCAGTAGGCGCCCCGGCCCTCGATGGGGGCGCGTGCCGGATCGTCGAATGATTCGTGGATCGCATTGCCTTGCACTTTGAACCAGCGGTTCAGAAACCAGGTCAGGCCGACCGTGACGACGTCGTCGCGGTTGCGCAGCAGATTGGCCGCGCGCGGGTTGGCAAACGCCGGCTCGCCGGCGGTGGACACGCTGCCGAAGCCGAGTTGCTCGTAGCGCCCCGCCACCTCGAGCGCGCCGATACCGCCCTGCAGAAAGGGACGCGTGGGGCGCACCTCCTCGTCCTTCTCCTCACCCGTGACGAGCCAGGTGCCCGCCACATACCAGCCCCGGCCAAAGGTCCTGGGCAGGTCGACGTCGCCGAGTCCCTGTCCGAGACGCTCGTCCCACGAACCCAGCCATTCGGCCTTCACGCTCGTCGGGCCCGCTCGAACCACCGCATCGACTCCGGCGCGCACGCGGTCGCCGTTCACGTAGACCGGCGCGAAGAAGCCGTAGCCATAGACCGATCGGCCCCGGACGCTGTTCAGACCCTCCGGCACCGTCGACCACGCCACGCTGGCGCCAAGTTCGAAATTGCGAAGGGCGCGCGGCAGATCGTCGAGTCGGTCGAAAGGCTGGGACGTGACCCGGCCGCCGAACGTTCGACCGAAGCTCGCGGCCCCCTTGTCGTCGTCGAAGGATTGCTCACTGCGCAACTTCGGGGTGTCGCCGTCAAAGGCGCCCAGCGCATAGGTCAGAAGGCGTCCCTTCGTGCCGCCGTGCACCATCACGCCGACGTCACGCCCCGGCGCCAGCGCGCGGGCGATGAGCGACCGGTTCACGAAGTCGTGCGACGTCGACCCGGTGAGGCCGTCGAGACTGAACGGCACGCGGAAGTGCCCGACCTTGACGGCGAAGACGTCGGCGGCCTTCAGATCCACGTAGACGTCACGCCACGGGTCTCGGCTGTCGCTGAACTCGCGCTCCACTTCGAAGTCGACGCGACCAAAGAGCTCGCCCTTCACGCCCAGGCGGCGTCGCCGCCAGTCGAAATCCTCGTCGTCTTGGTCGACCACCGGATCGAAGCGGCTGAGGTCGCCTTGCACTTTGGCCACCAGTTCGATGGAGAACCCTTTGGCGAAGCGCAGGCTCGGTTTCGGAAGAAGCTGGCCCTTTACGTCGCGCAGCGGCGGGGCGGCCACGACCCGAGCGGCGGGCGCCGTTGCGGAGGGCATGACCACCGGCGTGAGGCGTGTCGGTGCCGCTGGCGCCGTCTGCGCCGAGGCCACGCTCGCCGATGCCACTATGCACAGGGCGGCAATCCAGAGTCGTATCACGAGGTGAGCCCCCTCCAGGCCAGCACCGTGACGAGCACGGCCGTCAGCGCGGTAAGCGCCACGAGCCCACGATATACCCGCTCGAGCGCCCGGTACTTCTCGAGATTGATCCGCGCGAGCGCCTGCGCCTGATAGGCCACTTCGCGCGACAACTGGCCAACCTGGGCGTCCTGCCACAGCTCGTACAGCGCCTCGGGGTTCTCGACCGCCACGTGGGCCATCGACCGCAAGCGGCGCGTGCTGACGACGTCGCTCGAGCCGTCGATATTACTGAAGAACTTCGCGCCGCGCGGGCGCAGCGCCTCGATGGCCTGACTGAAGAAGAACAGCGACAGGAACGCGTAGACCGCGGCGTACGCCGCCAGCCCGCGGCTCAGGGCGGCGCCGGTTGGTCCGAACACATCCGCCCGGGCCACCAGCAGAAAATTGACGGCGTTCAGCAGGCCCATGATGATGAGGGCGAACCTGGTCTTCTTGTCGGCGTTGTCGAGCACTTCGCGATAGTCGTCGACCACGTCGACGAGCCCCCGGTAGCGTTCCCACGCGTCAAGTTGACGGCTGTCGAGCGAGCGCTCGAGCCGCCGGAGGCGTTTGGCCTCTGCCTCGGCGGCCAGGGAGGGCGTCGCGGAGTCGGGCGTGGGCGGCAGGGTGGGTGTGCTCACAAGTGGCGCTCGTGGCGAGACGCCTGACAGAATAGCGCGGATCCCGCCGCTCGCCCTTCACGCGCCGAACCCAGGACTCACCATCGCCCATGATTCACCAGATTCGCACCATCGACGCCCACACCGCCGGCGAGCCCCTCCGGCTCGTGGTCGACGGCTGGCCCGCCCCCGAGGGCGCCACAATGCTCGCCAAGCGCGCCTGGGCCGCCAAACACCTCGACCATCTGCGCCGGTCGATCATGCTCGAACCGCGCGGCCACGCCGACATGTACGGCGCGCTGCTGACCGAGCCGGTTACGCCCGGTGCCCACGCGGGTGTGCTCTTCATGCACAACGAGGGCTGGAGCACGATGTGCGGACACGGCGTCATCGCCGTGGCCACTATTGCCGTGGAGCGCGGACTCATGTGGGACGCCGGCGCCGCGCGCGAAGGTGGCGCCATCGAGATCGTGCTCGACGTACCGGCCGGACCCGTGCAGGCGATGGCGCGGACCTCCACGGTGGACGGGCGCACCAGGGTGGACCAGGTGTCGTTCTTGAATCCGCCCTCGTTCGTGCTGGCAGCCGGCGTGCCGATGCAGGTGGGCGGCCGGACGTTCACGGCCGACGTGTCGTATGGCGGCGCCTTCTACGCGATTGTCGATGCCGAGGCCGCAGGCCTGTCCATCGACATCGCGAAGCTGCCGGAACTGAAGCGCATGGGCATGGCGATTGCGCGCGAGGTCGAGCGGGTGATGAAGGTGGTGCACCCGATCGAGCCGGACCTCGCCGGCGTCTACGGCACGATCTTCACGGCGCCGGCACAGACCGAGGGCGCGCATCTGCGCAATGTCGCGGTGTTTGCCGATGCGGAAGTAGACCGCTCGCCGTGCGGCAGCGGCACGGCGGCCGTGATGGCGGTGCTTGACGAGATGGGCGTGCTCGGCGCCGGCGACGGCACGTTCGTGCACGAGAGCCTGATCGGCACCTGCTTCACGGGACATGTCGCGTCGCGTCTGCGCGTGGGCGACTATCCCGCAATCGTGCCCGAGATCGCCGGCAGCGCGTGGATCACCGGCGAACACACGTTCCTGGTGGACGCCGACGACCCACTGCGCGCGGGCTTCAGAATCTAGCGGCGCGCTACTTCGTCGGCGCGGAGGTGGCCAGCGACGCGAGCTTCCCTAAATCGATCTTGGCGGCGAAATCGCGCAGTTGCTTGACGTCGGTCAGGCGATCGCCCTCGACCGACACCAGGAAGCGCTTGGCCACGACGATGTTGACCTCGCCTGTCTTCCGTGTGTCGTTCCACTTCTCGAAGCCGGGGTTCCCTGACACGGTCGTCGATTTTTCGTAGCCGTCGTCGGTTTCCTTCTCGTACCCCGCGCTCAGAAACATCGCCCACGGCGCCACGAGAATCTGATTGAAGGCGGAATCGACGATCTTGACCTCGATGTCCTGGTCGCCGTTCTTGTAGCGCACCTCGGTTTGCGAGAACGCCACGGGCGCGGTCATGCGCTCGCCCTTGGGCTTGTTCATCGTCCAGCCAGACACCTCGGGGAACGCGGTCTGCAGTTCGCGGAAGCTCACCGGGTCTGCGGCCTTGCCGCCGTTGGCACCGCCCATGGCGGCTGCCATGCCCTGCATGGCTTTGGCGAAGTCTTCCATCCCCTTGGCGGCCTGGTCGCCCGCGGGGGCAGCTTGCTGTGCGGCGCTTGCGGCAGCCTCGCCGGCCTTGACGATCTCCGCTCCGGCTTTGGCCGCGGCGGTGGTCGCTTCTGTGAGGGCGGCGGCGGCTTTTTCCTGTGGTGAGGGGCCACCGCAGGCCGACAGGAGAGCCGAGAGGCTCAGGGCGATTCCGAGGGTCAGACGCTGACGCATACAGGTGTCCTCCGCCACCGCGACCAAGGCGGTGATCACTGGTGTGTGTGGATAGTAGCGCGAGACCGCGCTCGGTCCCCTCACGCAATTCCGCGCCACGGCATGCCAGCCGTGGCCGCGACGAAGGGGCCCACTGTCTCGCGGGTCGCGATGACGCCGATTGAGTGGGCCGTTGCCGACCGCGTGATGGCCGCCTGGCCCGAGTAGCGCCAGTGGCTTCGGCACTGACGCGATTTGTGACACGGGCCGTCAGTTCAGTCAGGCCCGCGGGCCCGCTGATCGGCGCTCAAGGGCAATTCCTTAGGCAAATCACCTGGACCTCGACGTCGGCGGTGCGGCAAGCTCTTTGCGACTGAGTGAGAGCGATGCGCACCCACGCCGCACGCTTGTTCGCTGCCGCCCTGGCCATCGCCACCGGCGTCACTCTGCTGGCCCAGTCCTCGCCCGCCACCGTCGGCGGCGCGCTGCCGGCGCTCTTTCCGGCTGACAACTGGTGGAATCAGGATGTCAGCCAGGCGCCCGTCGCCCCGGAGTCGGCGGCGCTCATCGCCTTCATCAACTACGGCGGCTCGCGGCGTTTGCACCCCGACTTCGGGGGCATCGCCGGGCCGAACGTGATCTACGGCATCCCGTACGTGGTCGTGGCCGGCGACCAGCCCAAGCGGCAGGTGCAGTTCTACTACGACGACGAGAGCGACGGCGTCGGCGTGCCTTTCTATCCGATTCCCGATCAGGCCATCACGCAGCCGTACTGGATCGAAGGCGGCGCGCCGGGTAATCAGGCGCCAGGTGGCGACCGCCACATGCTGATCGTCGACAAAGACAACTTGCGCCTCTACGAACTCTTCGACCTCGGCTGGGACGGCACGAAGTGGACGGCCGGGTCAGGCGCCTACTTCGACCTGCAGACCAACGGCCGGCGTCCCGCCGGGTGGACGTCCGCCGACGCGGCGGGACTGGCGATGCTGCCGGGCCTTGTGAAGTACGACGAGGTCTATGGTGCCAACGAGATCACCCACGCGTTTCGCGTGACGGTGCGCGCCACGAGCAGCTACTACGTGTGGCCGGCCTCGCACGTGGCCGGCAGCAATATCTCGGCGCCGCCCAATGGCACGCGGCTGCGCCTCAAGGCGTCGAAGGACCTCTCGGGTTTTCCTCCGGCGATGCAGAAGGTCTTTCGCGCCATGAAGAAGCACGGCCTCATCGTGGCCGACAACGGATCGGACATGTACGTCTCGGGCGCCTTCGACCCACGCTGGGACAACGACGTGCTCAACCCGGCCTTCGGCGGACTGAACGCCAGCGACTTCGAGGTGATTCAGCTCGGGTGGCAAGGCGGGGGATCGCCGCCGCCGCCCGCATGCACGCCAGCCGCACCGACGGGGCTCTGGGCCACAGCCGTTGGCTACAACGTGCAGATCGGATGGACGCCTCCGGCCGGCGCGCTGCTCGGGCACAGTCTCGATGTGGGATCGGCCTCGGGTCTCTCGAACCTGGGGTCATTGCCGGTGGCCGCGCCGACCGCCGGCCTGGCGGGCCCGGCGCCGGCCGGCCGCTACTACCTGCGCGTCCGCGCCGGCAACACCTGCGGCGCGGGCCCCGCGTCGAATGAGGTCGTGCTCGACGTGCCGTCCGGGTGCAGCGTGCCCACGACACCCGGCGCGTTCACGTCATCAGTATCCGGGCGCACCGTGTCACTCGCCTGGGGCGCCGCGGGCAGCGCGTCGTCCTACGTGCTCGAGGTTGGTTCGGCTGCAGGCCAGTCGAACCTGCTCGTGTCGAACGTGGGCGGCGTTACGGCACTTGGCGGCCTGGCACCGCCTGGCCGCTATTTCGCGCGCGTACGCGGCGTGAGTGCCTGCGGGCAGCAGGGTCCTGCGTCAAACGAGATCGTCGTGGTGGTGCAGTAGGGATCTGGCGAGGCGAAGGAGTACTACCAGCCGATGGCGAGGCCGTCCTTGCGCGGGTCCGATCCGCCCAGGAGCACGCCGGTCACCGGGTCGATCATGAGGCCCTGGAAACCGCCCATCTGGCCGCGCCCGTCGCGCAGCTTGTGGCCGCGCGCCTCGAGCGCCGCGCGCACTTCGGGGCCGATGCCGCTTTCGAGCGCGAGCTCCGTGCCCATGTGACGCATGCGCGCCGCCTCGCCGGCCGCCTGAATATGCATGCCGAAGTCCACGAGGTTCATCACCAGCTGCGCGTGGCCTTGCGCCTGGTTGTCGCCGCCCATTACTCCAAACGCCACCCACGGACGGCCATCCTTCATGATCATCGCGGGCACGAGCGTATGCAGGGGACGCTTGCGTGGGCCCACCTGGTTGGGATGTCCCGGCGTGAGCGTGAACCCCGAGCCTCGATTGCTCAGCGTGATGCCCGTGTCGCCCGCCACGAAGCCTGCTCCGAAGTTCGAGAACAGCGACTGAATGAACGACACGACGTTGCCCTGACCGTCGGCGGCCGTCAGATAGATCGTATCGCCGCGATCGCGGCCACCGAAGTCTGGTGTCGTCGAAGCGGCGTCAGTCAGCGCGCCCGCGCGGAAGGCGCCAGCCTTCCGCAGGTCGATCTCTTTGCGCCGCAGGGCGGCGTAGTCCTTCGACAGCAGCGTGGTCAGCGTGTCCGTGGGCACGAAGGCGCGGTCGGCGAGATACGCGCCGCGATCGGCAAACGCGATCTTCTTGGCTTCCGTGACCACATGCAGGTAGTCGGTGCTGTTGTGGCCCATGGCCCGGATGTCGAAACCCTCGAGGATGTTCAGCATCTCGAGGGCGACGAAGCCTTGGGTTGAGGGCGGCAACTCGTGGACGTCGTAGCCGCGGTAGCTGGCGCTGATCGTGTCGACCCAGTCCACCGTGTGGTCGGCCAGGTCCTGCGCGGTGAGCAGGCCGCCGCGCGCCTTCATGTCGGCAGCGATGGCCTGCGCGAGTGGGCCCAGGTAGAACGCGTCCTTCCCGCCCCTGGCGATGAGTTCGAGGCTCGTGGCCAGGCGCGCGTTCGCGAAGATCTCGCCCATCGCCGGCGGCGTGCCATTCGGCAGAAACGTGGCCATGGCCGCCGGGTCGGCCGTCAGCTTCGGCACCGCGTCCAGCCACTCCGCGGCCATGAGCTCTGCGACGGGAAAGCCGCCTCGCGCGTAGCCGATCGCCGGGGCGAGCGCCTGCGTCATCGAGATGGTGCCGTAGCGCGTGAGCAGCGCGTCCCACCCGCTGACTACGCCCGGCACGTCAACCGACAATGGCCCGTCTCCGGGCATCTCGGTCAGACCGCGTCTCGCGAATTCTTCCGGTGTGGCGGACGCTGGGGCGCGTCCGCTGGCGTCGAGCGCATGGAGCTGCTGGCTCTTGGCGTCGTAGACGATGGCGAAGAGATCGCCGCCGATGCCGTTCATCGACGGCTCGACGACGGCGAGCACGCCGGCGGCGGTGACGGCGGCGTCGATGGCGTTGCCCCCGGCCTGCAGCACCGCGAGGCCCGCGGCCGACGCGAGCGACTGGCTGGTCGCGATCATGCCGTGGCGGCCCACGGCGGGTGAGCGCGTGGCGAGAATGTTGCCCGACGGACGGTCACCGGGCGTGTGGGCGGATATCGGGGTCATGGCGGCGGGGTCAGCGAGACGCCGGTCCGGTGGGCGCATCAGCCGCGGCCGAGTAGCTCTTGCGGGCCCGCACGGTCACGCCGGGCCGCTTCACGCGCACCTCGAGCTTGTGCACCTTGCCGTCGAGTACCTCGGGCGCAAATGCCAGGAGATACTGGCTGCGCAGTTCCTGCGCCACACGCGTGAAGGTCGGCGCAAGCTGATCGGATTTCTGCATCTCGAACGACCCGCCGCCCGTTTCCTCCGCGATTCGGCGCAGGTTCCGATCCGGCCGTGAGCGGACTACGCGCTGCCCGTTGAAGAACTCCACGGCCAGACCGATGCCGTAGACCATCACCTCTTCGTCGCGCGCCCGCGCCTGCAAGTCGCCGAAGCGTGCCTTGCTCGCCGTGTCGTCGCCGTCGGTGAAGAGCAGCACCACCTTGCGGCCCTCCACGTTCTTGAAGGCGTCCATGCTGAAGGCCAGTCCGTCCCACAGCCGCGTGGAGTTGCCAACCTGCAGGTCGTCGAGCGCCGAGATCAGCTGGTCGCGGTTGTTGGTAAAGGTGCCCGACAGCTGCAGCTTGTCGTTGAAGGCGCCGACCTGCGCGCGGTCGACTGGGAGCAGCCGCATCAGGAACTGTTCGGAGGCCTGATTGAGCAGCTTGAGGTGCTCGGTCATGCTGGCGCTGGTGTCGAGCATCACGACCGCGGTGAACGGCTGCGGATCGTTGCTGAACGACGTAATCGGTACCGGCTTGGCGTTGTCGAGGATCTCGAAGTCCTCCTGCGTAAGGTCGGGCACGAGCCGCCCGGAACTGTCGGTCGCAGTGGCGTACACCGGCACAGTACGCACCGAGGAGCGGAAGATCGGCTGCTGGCCGGCCAGGAGGCTGATGGAACTTGCAAGCACGAGGAGGGCGCACAACTGACGGCTCATGATCCTGAGCGTAGCAAGCGCCACTGCGCCGCGCAACGCTTCCCTGGCAGCTTTTCGAGCAGGCTGAGGCCGCATCGGTCGAGAAGGCACGGTGAGGGCGGAACGGGCCCGGCTGCGGTACCATCAACGCGTGTCGCCCGTGGTGGAGGCAGGTCTGTGTGGCCAGTGTGTCTGGAGCCGTACCGTGGCCGCCGCGGTGTCGACGTTTGTGATGTGCACCCGAGGTCTTACCGACCCCGGCTACCTGAAGTACCCCGTTCTGCCAGTCGCCGCGTGCCGCGGGTATGAGCCGGCCCCGCCGCAGGATGGAAGCGCGGCGGGCTTCTGATGACCCGGCGCGCCGTGACGCTGAGGCGTGCGGCAGGAAATCTGACACCCGCCTCCACGCCGCGCAGACCGCCGCCAAGGTAAGCTGAATGGGAGCAAAGGAGCCAGGATGTCCAAGATGTTGTACGGGTGCGCGCTGACGGTGGCGATGGCGCTCGGAGGCGCAGGCTGCGCCAACGCCCAGACCGCCCAGACCGCGCAGTCCCTCACTGTCGCGACCGCCGACCAGAACGAGGTCTTGGCCACGGTGGGCGACAGGAAGTTCACACTGAAGGACGTCGAGGCGAAGTGGCAGGAAGACGATCCTGCCGAGCGCGCTCGGGTCACCCAGTTGCTCTACCAGCACCGCCGTCAGAGCATCGACCAGCTCGTCGCCAGCTACTTCATCGAGGAGGCTGCCAAGAAGGCTGGCGTGCCGACGGAAAAGTATCTCGAGGCCGAGATGACCAAGCGCCGCGGCACGGTCACCGACGCCGAAATCCAGAAGGTCTACCTCGAGAACAAGGACCGCGTCGGCACGCAGACCGTAGAGCAGCTGCGCGGCTCGATCACGCAGTTCATCGAGCGCAATCGCGACGGGCAGAACCTGGCGATTCTGGTCGACGAGCTCCGCAAGGCCGGCCCCGCCGTGAAGGTGTCGCTCGACCCGCCCCGGTACGAGGTGGCGCTCGCCGACCACGATCCGTCGCGCGGTCCTGCCGATGCGCCCATCACGATTGTGGAGTTCTCAGAGTACCAGTGCCCGTTCTGCGGCCGCGTGACGCCCACGCTCAAGGCGCTCGAGCAGAAGTACGGAAGCAAGGTGCGCTTCGTGTTCAAGGACTTCCCGCTGCCGAATCACGCGCAGGCGCCGAAGGCGGCCGAAGCGGCCCACTGCGCCGGCGACCAGGGCAAATACTGGGAGCTGCACGACCAGCTGTTCTCGAACCAGCAGCAGCTGCAGATTGCCGACTTGCGGAAGTACGCCGGTGTCGTCGGCCTCGACCAGGCGAAATTCGACCAGTGCCTGGATTCAGGAACGCACGCGGCACGCGTGCAGGCCGACGTGGACCTCGGGAACCAGATCGGCGTGCAGTCCACGCCGACGCTCTACATCAACGGCCGGGTCGTGACCGGCGCGCAGCCAGCCTCGGTGTTCGAGGCGATCATCGACGAAGAGCTGACCCGCAAAGCCGGCAAGTAAATGTAACGGGGCCTGTCACCGTTACATTTGACCGGCGCAGTTTCTGCCACTAGTCAGTAAGCAGCACGATTTTGCCCCGGGCACCCGGCGCCATCACGCGCCGGTGTGCCTCGGCGGCGCCTGCGAGTGGAAGCTCGGTTCCCACCACCGGCCGGAGCGCACCCGACGCCAGGGCGGCGCCCACCGCCTCGTGCGCATCCGCCAGTTCTTCACCCGTCAAGCCCCAGAACGCAAAGCCCGTCACGACTGCGTGCTTGCCCATGATCTTTCGCGGGTCGATCTCCACGCGTCCGCGGTTGCCCACGATGACGACGCGACCGCGTGGCGCCAGCATCGTGAGGTCGTGGTCGAGATTCACGTTCGCCAGCATCTCGATGATGACGTCGGGGCCGCGGCCGTTCGTGAGCGACTGGATGCGCGCGACGTGCCCAGGATCGCGGTGATCGACCGTGTGGTGCGCGCCCTCGGCGGCCACGAGTTGCAAGCCGTCGTCGGTACCCGCCGAGCCAATCACCGTCAGTCCGGACGCCCGCGCCAGCTGTACCACCGCCAGACCGACCGCGCCACTCGCGCCGTGTACGAGCACGACGTCGCCGCCGCGGGGCGCGCCTCGCGCGAGCGCGCAGTGCGCGGTCAGGCACGGCACGTTCACGGCCGCCCCTTCGGCAAACGACACGCGCGCGGGCAGGGGATGGACCTGGCCGGCGGCACACAGCACCACTTGCCGGTACGCGCCATACCCGGCGTGGTCGGCCGTGCCGCCGATGTAGACGCGGTCGCCGCCGCTTAGGCCGATCACGTCCGGCCCCGTCGCCTCGACCACGCCCGCGCCATCAGCACCGGGCGAATAGGGCAGCGGCGGCTTGATGGCGTAGGTGCCCGCCAGCATGTAGGTGTCAAACGGATTGACCCCCACCGCATGCAGCCGCACCCGTACCTGCCCGGCGGCGGGCGAAGGCTCGGCGACGTCTTCATACCGGAGCACCTCGGGCCCGCCGAACTCATGCGCACGAATCGATTTCATGGCTGTCGATTCTATCCGGCCTTGCGTGTCGTCCGCGGGAGAACGCCCTTGACGAGCTGCGGTCCCCAGCCCTCGCCGCCAGTGGTAGGGGTCGTCGGTCGAATGCCGGCGGGACGTGCGCCACGGGCTGCGAGTACTCTGTGCCTATGGATTGGCTTGCCCGCCTCGAATCGCCTCAGAATGCCCTGGCCGTACTTACGGCGATGATCACGCCCGCCGTGCTCATCTCGGCCTGCGGCGCGCTCATCTTCTCGACCTCAACCCGCCTGGGCCGCGTGGTGGACCGCGTGCGCACGCTGTCGGAGAAGTTCGAGACGCTGGCGAAGCATCCCGAGGCCGACGACATGGCGGATGACCGCCGTCAGTTGCTGTTTGCCCAGCTCGACCGCCAGACGTCGCGGGCCCGGCTGATCCAGCGGGCGATGGTGGCCTTCTACAGCGCGCTCGGCATCTTCGTGGCCACGAGCGTAGCGATTGCCGTCATTGCGGCCGTGGCCCGCAGCTTCACATGGATCGCCGTGGCCCTCGGCGTCTTTGGCGCGCTGTTCATGCTGTATGGCAGCGTGCTGCTGGTGATCGAGTCGCGCATGGCCATGGCCGCCATCGCCTCGGAGATGGACTTCGTGTGGAAAGTGAGCACGCGGTACGCCGCTGGTGAGCTCAAAGAGGCTCGCGGCGGGCCCGCCACGTGGCTGGGCAAGCGCATCGGCTGACTTCGCTCAAAGGACCCAGGCCTTGCGCTATCCTTCCCCGGAGCGCGTTTCCCTGGAGGACTGTCTCATGAGCGTCACCCGCCGCGACTTCCTGGCGTCGTCCGCGTCTGCCCTGGCCCTCGGTCTGAGTGCCCGCCGCACGTTCGCCCAACCTGCCGCGGCTCCTCCGGTGACCAGTTTCACGGACCTGCGGCGCGGCGTGGGCATGTTCATCGGCACCGGTGGCACGATCGGCTATCTCGTGAACAGCGCGGGCGCCGTGGCCATTGACAGTCAGTTTGCCAACACGGCGGCCATCGCGGTTGCCGGACTCAAGGCACGCGCGCCGCAGGGCATCGACATGCTGCTCAACACCCACCATCACGGTGATCACACGGGTGGCAATCTCGTGTTTCGTGGCGCGGTGAAGCGCATCGTCGGCCACGTCAATTGCCTTGCCTGGCACAAGAAGATGGCTGCTGAGGCGAAGTCGGAGTCGCAGACCTCGTTTGCCGACACGACCTTCACAGGCAGCTGGAAGGCAAGCTTTGGCGACGAGACGATTCAGGCGCGTTACTACGGCGCCGGTCACACGAGCGGCGATGCGGTCTACCACCTCGAGAAGGCCAACGTCGTGCACATGG
>JANNEJ010000161.1:0-2173 GCA_031378585.1 Acidobacteriota bacterium
GAACGACATGACCGACCGCACAGAGAACGCTCAGAAACTTGTGTCCGACGTGTATGCCGCTCGCCTCATGGGCCTGTCGGCCCCGCGACTGGGTCTCTGCGCGTGGACGGACGCCGTGCGCGACAAGCTGAAGACGCTCGACGACATCTACCGGTTCGCGGTGGACCAGACGGCGATGGACCGCGGCGAACTGCTCGAGATCGCCGTTGTGGCCATCCTGACCTTTGAGCTCGTGCTGTTCTTCATGGGCATCATGAAGTAAGGCCGCTCTGCCGGCCAGCTTCACAGGATCTCCCGCTCGCGACGCCACGGTTCGGACGAAGACTGCCCGTCGTGCCGGAGCCTCGACGGGCATCCCGCCGCGGTATCCTGGGGAGTCCCGCATGACTTCGACCGTCGCCCCCACCCCCCGCGTGCGCTTTGCGCCCTCGCCCACCGGCTACCTGCACGTGGGCGGCGCCCGCACGGCGCTTTTCAACTGGCTCTTCGCGCGGCGACTGGGCGGCACCTTCGTGCTGCGCATCGAAGACACCGACATGGAGCGCTCGTCAACCGAGATGGTCACCGGCATTCTCGACGGCTTGCGCTGGCTGGGGCTCGACTGGGACGAAGGTCCAGACGTGGGCGGGCCCCATGCACCGTACTTCCAGAGCGAGCGTCTCGACCGCTATCGCGCGGCCGCGCGTGAGCTCGTCTCGAAAGGCCTGGCCTACTACGATTTCGGCAGTCCGGCCAGGCGCGGCGACGCCGCGGCGGAGGAAGACGGCACCTACGAGCGGCGCTACGACCGCGTCGCGGCGCTGGCGCTGCCGCCCGAGGACGTCGCACGGAGGCTTGCGGCTGGTGAGCCCTGCGCCATTCGCTTCCTTGTGGGTCCAGGCGAGACGAACTTCGTCGATCTGGTGCACGGTCGCGTGCGCTTCGACAACGCGCATATCGAAGATTTCGTGGTGCTGCGCAGCGACGGCTATCCGACCTATCACCTGTCGGTGGTGGTGGACGACATCGACATGGCCATCACCCACGTCGTGCGCGGCGATGACCACATCTCGAACACGCCAAAGCAGGTACTGCTGTACGAGGCGTTCGGCACGCCCGTGCCGCAGTTTGCGCACGTGCCGCTCATCATGGGCCCCGACAAGAAGCGCCTCAGCAAGCGCCACGGCGCCACCTCGGTGATGGAGTACGAGCGCCAGGGCTACCTGCCCGAAGCCATGGTGAACTTCCTGGCGCTGCTCGGTTGGTCGCCTGGCAACGACGACGAGGTGCTGACGAAGGCAGACCTGGTCGCCCGCTTCTCGCTCGACGGCATCAGTACCGGCAATGCGGTCTTCAACACCGACAAGCTCGATTGGTTCAATCACCAATATTTGAGCCGCCTCACAGGCGACGCGCTCGTGGCGGTGCTGCGGCCGTGGTTCGAACGCGCTGGCCTGTGGCACGACGAGCTCGGCGGTTCGCGCAGGGCCTGGTTGCACGAGGTGCTGGCGCTGCTGCGGCCGCGCAGCAAACGCCTGGGCGACTTCGTCGACGGCGCCCGGCCCTTTTTGCAGCGCCCAGGCAGCTATGATCCTGACGGGGTGGCCAAGTACTTGTCTGCTGCAGGGCTGCGGGCGCACATCGAAGCCCTGCGCGATGGCTACGCGGCACTGCCCGGATTCGACGAAGGAGCGCTCGAGCAGACACTGCGGGCGCTGGCCGACGCGCGGGGCGTGAAGGCGGGCCCGCTGATCCACGCAACGCGCCTGGCGATGACGGGCAGAACCGTAAGCCCGGGCCTGTTTGAGACACTGCGGTTGCTCGGGAAAACCGAGGTGCTCGCCCGGTTCGACGCGCTCACCGCTACGCTGTAACCGGCAGTCCGCGGTCTGGCCTCACCCTGACTTCTTTCTATGCTGGGTCTGTTCTGGTGGCAAAATTTAGGCCTGTCGCGGGGCGATCTCGCTGATATTGCACGCCAAGTCGCAGGTGTAGGGCCTGGCTCGGTCTTTGCTCATAGAGAGGCATGGTTAGATTTCGGCCCGCCGCTCTGGCAACGGCGTTGCTGCTGCTGGCGTGTGCTGGTGCTTCGGCCGTGGCCGCCACCGACGCCGGTGTCGCACTCGCAGCGAGTCCCTGGGTCGTGGCCGACCTGGTCGGCTCGGCCGGACGCGTTTTCAGCCGGTTGCCGGAA
>JANNEJ010000205.1:0-3143 GCA_031378585.1 Acidobacteriota bacterium
CGGCCACGTCGCCGTCAATGCGAGGATAGCAAGAACAAATCGGATCATTCGTGAAGGCATGCGACGATTATATGCAGCACGTCCTGAGGCGTGGCCAACGCGGCTCGTCGCGCCTCGGACAGCCATTCGACCAGCCGTCGCGGCTACAATCGCGCCATGACGCCCATGGTCGATGCTCGCCGCCGCTTCCTTGCGCACTTCACCGCCATCGGTCTTGGCAGCTCGCTCGCCCCCGGCGTGCTGTGGGCGCGCCTGCAGGATGCCGGCACGGACCGCGTCACCCTCGCGATGGTGACCGATGCGCTGAAGCTGTCGGGTATCGAGCTGGCCGACGACGATCGCAAGGCACTGGTCGATGGCGCCAACACCGCGCTCACGCGGCTTGAAGAGCAGCGGGCGGTCGTCATTCCAAACGACGTGTCGCCGCCGTACCACTTCAGCCCGGTTGTGCCCGGCATCACGGTGGACCGCACGCGCATGCCGTTCGTGCTGAGCAAGGCGCCATCACTTACGCGACCCACGAATCTCGAGGACGTGGCGTTCTGGCCCGTGCGTCACCTGGCCGAACTCGTGCGCACCAGGCAGGTCACGTCCGTTGAGCTGACGCGCATGCATCTGGGGCGCCTCCACCGGCACCACGCCGTCCTCAACAACGTCGTGACGTTCCTCGACGACCATGGCCTGGCGGAAGCCGCGCGCGCCGACGCCGAGATCGCGGCCGGCAAGTACAAGGGTCCGTTGCACGGTATTCCGTGGGGCGTGAAAGACATCATCACGGTGAAGGGCTTCAAGACCACGTGGGGGTCGCCCGCCTTCACCGAGCAGCAGTTCGATTACGACGCGAGCATCGTCGAGATGCTGCGCGCGGCCGGCGCCGTGCTGATTGCCAAGCTCGCGACCGGAGAGCTGGCCTCGGGCGATACCTGGTTCGGCGGTCAGACCAAGAGCCCGTGGGATCCCACGCAAGGCTCGAGCGGTTCGTCGGCAGGGCCCTCGTCGGCGACGGCGGCTGGCGGCGTGGCTTTTGCGATCGGCACCGAAACCAGCGGCTCGATCCTGAGCCCGGCGGCTCGGTGCGGCGTTGTGGGACTGCGGCCCACCTTTGGTCGCGTGAGCCGTCACGGCGCGATGGCGCTGTCGTGGACGCAGGATCGCCTGGGTCCGATCTGCCGCTACGCGGAGGACTGCGCGATTGTGATGCAGGCCATCAGCAAGCCCGATGGCCGCGACATGAGCGTGACCGACCTGCCGTTCAACTGGAACCCGGCGCTCGACCTGCGCGCGCTGAAGGTCGGCATCCTGCAGGCGTCGTTCGACGAACTGACCGAGCCGGCTGCCGTGGCGAATGCCGCGGCCACACTCGACGTGCTCAAGGCGCTTGGCGTGGCCCGTTTCGTGCCGGTGCACGTGCCGGAATCGTCACTCGACCTGAGCGGCATCGGCGTCGAGTCGGCGGCGTTCTTCGATCAGCACGTGCGCGCGGGACGCATGGCCAAGGCGCGGGCCGGCGTGGGACGGCCGACCAGCCGGCTCGTGTCGGCGGTGGACTTCCTGCAGGCGCAGCGGCTGCGCATGATGATGATGGAGGCGCTGGCCAAGGCGACGGCGCACGTCGATCTCTATGTCGTGGCGTCCAACAGCATCGGCAAAGGCGGCCCGGGTGGGCTGCCGCTGGGCGCGGGTGCCCCCGGTGCTGCGCGCGGACCGCGCCGGCCGCAAGGGCCCACGCAGCGCCACTTCGGCATGGCGAACCTCGCCTGCTATCCGGCGGTCAACGTGCCCAACGGCTTTGCCGAAAGTGGCACCCCCACGAGCATCGTGTTCTACGCGCAGCCCTACCGCGAGCGAGAGTTGCTGGCGCTCGCGAAGGCGTATCAGGACAAGGCACAGTGGCACACGCGGCGTCCCGCGGCAGTCGGCGCGTAGCGGCGGGCCGGCGGTCGGCGGTAAGCTCAAGACGATGGCGTCTTCCGCGACCCCCGCCGTGCACGCGCTGCGCCGCCACGGTCTCGACTTCACCGAGCACGAGTATCGCTATGAGCTGCGCGGTGGCACCGCGGTGTCGTCGCGCGAGCTTGGCGTGTCCGAACATCACGTGGTGAAGACGCTCGTGATGGAAGACGAGGCTCGGCAGCCGCTCATCATCCTGATGCACGGCGACCGCGAGGTGTCCACCAAGCAACTCGCGCGGCAGATCGGCCGGAAGACCGTGAAGCCGTGCGCGCCTGAGGTGGCCGAGCGACACACGGGTTACCAGGTGGGCGGGACGTCGCCCTTCGGCACCCGGAAGGCGCTGCCGATCTACATGGAGACGAGCATCACTGCGCTCGGTTACATCTACCTGAACGGCGGCCGCCGGGGCTTCCTGGTGCAGCTCGACCCGAAGCTCGCCGCTGCCGCGCTCGACGCCACTCTTGTCGACGTCGCCGTCCACTTGTAACGGAAGGTAACGAAGGGGTCTGACCCCTTGTCAGCGCAAGAAATGCAACGTACGCAGTAATGGCCGCGACAGGCCCCGTTACAAGTCGCGAGCCGAGGCTTTCGCCCAGTGGTCTTTCAGCGCCACCGTCCGGTTGAACACCGGCGCCCCAGGCCGGCCGTCGGGGTCGGCCGCGAAGTAGCCCAGGCGCTCGAACTGGAAGCGGGCGCCGGCCTCCGCCTGGCCCAGTTGCGGCTCGAGCTTGCAGCCGGCGACCGCGTCGAGGCTGGCCGGGTTCAACAGCGCGAGGAACGGCTGGCCGGTCTTCTCGGCCGCGGCCTCGGGTGCTTCGGCCGTGAAGAGGCGGTCGTACAAACGCACCTCGGCAGTCACGGCGTGCGCGGCCGACACCCAGTGCAGCGTGGCCTTCACCTTGCGCCCGTCGGGTGCGTCGCCGCCGCGGGTGGCCGGGTCGTAGGTGCACTGCAACTCCACGATCTCGCCGGCGTCATCCTTGATGGCGCGCTGACAGGTGACGAGATAGGCGTTGCGCAGTCGCACCTCGCGGCCAGGCGCCAGCCGGAAATACTTCTTCGGCGGCGTCTCCATGAAATCGTCGCGCTCGATGTAGAGCTCGCGTGCAAACGGCACGGCGCGCGTGCCGAGGGTGGCATCGTCGGGATGGTTCACGACCTCCATCGTCTCGGTCTGGTCCGCCGGATAG
>JANNEJ010000221.1:0-4555 GCA_031378585.1 Acidobacteriota bacterium
AGGCGGGCGAGGCGCCCGGCGCGCAAGGCGCGAGGAGCGAGAATACCGCGAGTATGTGAGCGACGAGCAACGCCGCGAGGCGGGATGCATCGCGCGCCGAATGCCACAGGACTTCCGGGACGCGACACTAGACTCGTTCACGCCTGCATCGGTTCCGCGAAGATGACAACCGAGGGGTCCGAGTGGAACCCCCGGTGGAACCCCGGACATCGAAAAGTGGTCGGGGCGACTGGATTCGAACCAGCGACCCCCTGCGCCCAAGGCAGGTGCGCTACCAGGCTGCGCTACGCCCCGACTGTGTCGTGATTCCGGTCTGGTGTCCGGACGCTCCATTGTATCCGCTGACCACCCCTCGAGCTCATCGGCGTGGAAGATCCTTTGCGGGTATCGTGCACCGGCCGGTCATCGGCGCGGTCGCGTGCGCTATTCTGTGCCGTCATGCCTCGTTACTTCGTCACTGGCGCGACCGGATTCGTGGGCGCAGAAGTCGCCAAGCAACTGCTCACCCGGGGCCATCAGGTGGCGGCGTTCGTGCGCGATCCCCGCAAGGCCACGCTGCTGAAGATGCTGGGCGCCGAGTTGCACCAGGGCGACACCTGCGACCCCGGCTCGATTCGGGCCGCAATGCGCGGCGCCGACGGCGTATTCCACCTCGCCGGCTGGTACAAGACGGGTGTGCCCAGGGCCGCAGCGCTGGCCACGGCCATCAACGTTGACGGCACGCGTCACGTACTCGACGTGATGCGCGAGCTGCGCATTCCCAAGGGCGTCTATACGAGCACCGTCGCGATCTTCTCCGACACGCACGGCGTGCTCGTCGACGAGAGGTACCGGTACGACGGGCCGCACTTGTCGGTGTACGACCAGAGCAAGTGGCGGGCACACTACGAGGTGGCCGTGCCGGCCATGGCCGACGGGCTGCCGCTCGTGGCGGTGCTGCCGGGCGTCGTCTACGGCCCAGGCGACACGAGCGCCATTCGCGACGTCTTCGTCAATCACCTGCGCGGTCGCATGCCGCTTGTGCCGGCGCGCACGGCCTACTGCTGGGCGCATATCGACGACACGGCGCACGCGCACATCGAGGCGATGGAGCAGGGCGTGGCCGGCGAAAGCTACATCATCGCGGGGCCGCCGCACACGTTGCGCGACGCGCTCCGGGTCGCGTCCAATTACAGCGGACGCGCTGCGCCACTTGCCAGTGTGCCGCCGTGGCTGCTCCGAGGCGCATCGACGATCCTCGGGGCCGTGGAGTCGTTGGTGGTTCTGCCGGCTGGCCTGTCGCCTGAGACGCTGCGCGTGGCGGCCGGTGTGACCTACCTTGGATCGCACGCGAAGGCCAGCGCGCAGTGGGGATTTGCGCCACGAAGTCTTGATGAGGGGCTGCGGCACCTCGTGGAACACGAGATGCGCGGGCTCGGCATGGCCCCGCGAGAGTGAGCTACGCGGGCGGCGGCGTGTCAGGCGCAGGGCGGAGCATGCCGCTGCGCAGGATGCGCGCCATCATGCGCGTGGCATCGGCCGAGGTCAGGCCGAGCTGTTGGTCCACGCCGAAGATCGTCTCCACCGAGAAGTAGTACATGAAGACGCGCGTGGCAAAGAGCAGCGCCGCGGCGGGTGGCACGTCGGCGCGCATGCGCGTGTCGAGCTGCAGGCGTTCGCGATTCTCGACGGCGAACTGCTCGAACCTGGCGGCCAGATCGGTGTAAAAGCGCTGGATGTGGCGGCCCTCGAACTCCACGGCATCCACGTAGAAGAGTGCCACCTGGGCGCGCCATTTCTCGACGACCTCGCGCGCGGCCGCCGCCAGCACCTCGAAGTCGTCGAAGGCCTGTGCGCGTTCCAGCGCCACGTTGATGGGGAAGTCGGCGCGTCTGACCACGGCCTGAAACTGCTCGAGCAGGGCCTGGAAGATGGCTTCTTTGTCCGCGAAGTGGTGGTAGACGCTGCCCGTGGAGACGTCGGCCTTGCCGGCAATGTCGCGCATGCTCGTGGCGCCGTAGCCGCGGTGCGAGAAGAGCCCGAGCGCGGCCTCGAGAATGGCCGCTCGGCTGCGTTCAGACCGTTCGCCTTGTTGCATGTGGTGTCCGACAGGCTATCCCAGGTCGCGCAGCCAGCGGGCCAGGGTGCCGAAAGCCTGAGCGCGATGACTCACACTGCATTTGACGTCGCCGGCCTCGGCCAGGGTGCAACCAAGCGGCGGGTAGACGAAGATCGGATCGTAGCCGAACCCGCCGCTGCCGGCGGGGACGTGCGCGATGCGGCCCTCAACCACGCCTCGCGTTTCAAAGCCCACCAGGCCCCCGTCGGCCACCGCCAACGCGCACACGAAGCGCGCCGTCCGGCCCGCGTCGGGCACGCCCTTCAGCCGCCGCAGGATGTCGGCGAAGCGCTCCCCGTACGAGGCTCCGGCCGACAGGTAGCGCGCCGAGCGCACCCCCGGTTCGCCGTGAAGGGCGTCGATTTCGAGTCCCGAGTCCTCCGACACCACCAGCCCCGGGTGCGCCGCGGCGTAGTACAGCGCCTTCAGCCGGGCGTTGGCCTCGAACGTGTCGCCCGTTTCCTCGGGCTCTTCTAGCGGCGGCAGGTCGGTCAGCGCGGTGAGCTGCACGGCCTCGCCGCGCAGCAGCCCGCGCACTTCCCGCACCTTGTGGGGATTGGTCGTCGCCAGCAGCAGCGGCCGCATCACCGGCCCATGATGGGCGCGCAGATGACGCGCTGTGCCGCAATCAGGCGGTCGATCCCGGCCGTGGCCAGGTCGAGCAGACCGGCCAGGGCCGCGGCATCGAAGGGCTCGCTTTCGGCGGTGCCCTGGATCTCCACGAAGCGGCCATCGCCGGTCTTCACGATGTTCATGTCCACATCGGCCTTCGAGTCTTCCTCGTAGGCCAGATCGAGCAGCGGCATGCCGCCCACGATGCCCACGCTCGTGGCCGCCACGTAGTCGTTGACCGGTATCGCCGGCAGTTGGCCGCCCTGGCGCAGCTTGCCAAAGGCCAGCACCATCGCGACGAAGGCGCCGGTGATCGACGCCGTGCGGGTGCCGCCGTCGGCCTGGATCACGTCGCAGTCCAGCCAGATCGTGCGCTCGCCGAGGCGCTCCATGCGCACGACCGCCCGCATCGAGCGGCCGATCAGACGCTGGATCTCCATCGTGCGGCCGCCGACCTTGCCTTGCGAGGCCTCGCGCGTGTTGCGGGTGTTGGTGGCGCGGGGCAGCATGCCGTACTCCGCCGTGACCCAGCCCTTGCCCGTGCCCCGCAGGAACGGCGGCACCTTCTCCTCGACCGATGCCGAGCAGATGACCTTGGTGTGGCCCACCTCGATGAGCACCGAGCCTTCCGCGTGGGCCAGGTAGCCGGGCGTGATGGTGACGGGACGCAGGTCCCCAGGCGCGCGATCGAATTGTCTGGTCATGGAGTACGAATCAGCCCTTCATTCTTGCGTAGCGGCTCGCGCAGGTCGACGTGACCCGCGAGCGTTTCGACCTCGCGGCCATCAATCAGGATCTGCACGCGCGCAACTGGCGACAGATTCGTCGTCAGCACCGACACGATGGCATAGGCGGCGAGCAGCTCGTTGTGGGAGCCACCGGGCAACGCGGTCACGAACGCGCTGTCGAGGTCCACGTAGGCGTCGTCGCGGCCCGGCAGGAACACGCCGCGCACGGTGACGTCCTTCGGCACGGCGCGGCCGAGTGGCGCGGCGGGCTCGGTGCCGAGCTGCGCTTCGACGAGCGCGCGCGCCTGGGCCGCGGGTGTCGCGCCAAGCGGCACGTCGTGCGCGACGGCCACGAGGCTCACGCCGTCTTCGGCCACGAAGTAGAGCATGGCCGAGATCCGAGGACCGAGGGTCGAGGACGCCTCGGCGACCGGCGCGGGCGGCTCGGCGTCGGGCGTGGGCGAGGCGAGCTGGCGCCCGAGCGCCGCAAAGAGCGCCCATCCCAGCCCCGCGGCCACGGCGCCGATGGCCACGGCCATCAGCAGTCGGCGCCGGCTCATGGGGCGGGCCGCTCGCGCCGCTCGCGAAACGAGCTGATGGCGTCGAAGATGGCGAGAGCGACGCGGTCCTGATGCCCACCCGAGGCGAGTGCTTTCTCTTCGCCTGGATGCGACAGGTAGCCGATCTCCACGAGCACCGCCGGCATGTTGGCGCCCACCAGCACGCGAAACGGCGCCTGCTGCACCGGCCGGGGGCTCATCTCGACGCGCGCGCGCAGCGAGGCTTCGACGAGCGTGGCCAGCGAGGCCGATTGCTCCAGGTGCCGCATCTGCGCGGTTTCCCACAAGATGAGCTCGATGGCGCGCGTGCCGCCGCCAAGCTGCGGCAACGCCTGCGCCGGGTCCTGCAGGAGCCGGCGTGCTTCGAAGTCGGCGCGGTCGACGCTCAGGTAGTACACCTCGGCGCCCTTCACGGTGGGACGTCCGGCCGCGTTGGCGTGGATGCTGACGAACAGGTCGGCGCGGTTGTTGTTGGCAATGGCGGCGCGCGCGTCCTGGTCGAGCGTGCGGTCGTCATCCCGAGTCATCACCACGCGCAAGCCGAGCCGGGTTTCGAT
>JANNEJ010000251.1:0-4003 GCA_031378585.1 Acidobacteriota bacterium
AACGACTGCCGCACGTCCTGATAACCGTTCGACAGGTCGAGCGCCTGCGACAAATAGCGTTCCTGCAGCTCGGTGCTCGGCGCCACGAGGCCGCGCACATAGAGTTCGAACGCCGGCACCGAGGGCGCCACGACCGTCTCGGCGCCAGCGCGCACGGCACCGCGATCGTCGATGACGGCGGCCAGGCGCACAAACGCCGCCAGCAGGCCCGACACGGGCGTCGTCTCTGCGACAGGCGCGGCCAGGCGAGCGGCGCCAAGATCGAGCACCCTGGCGGCAAGCGTGATTTCGGTTGCGCGTGTGCCGACCCGGCCGGTCACGATACGGGACGCGCCCACGAGCTCGGCCACCTTGATGACCGTCGCACGCGTCAGGGCCGTACCCCGGGGTAGCTGCAGCCGCTCGAACGCCGCCATCCGCTCGTCGCGGGAGATCACGGCCAGGCCGCGCCCACGAAGTGCCGCCGTGAGCCCCACGGCCACTCCCTCGCCCAGCCACGCAGTGCGCGCGTCGAACTGCTCCAACTCAAACGGCACGACGAGCGTCACGTGCTGCTGCGCCACCGCCGGCGACGCCAGCACGGTCGCGATGAGCACCAGTGCGACGGCCAGGCGTGTCACGACCCCCTCTCCTCTTGGCCGTCACCGGTCACCGGCCGCCGGAACGTGACGAGCAGACGGCAGGCGGTCTCGCCGGTGGCCTGGCAGGCATCAATTGCGACGTCGGCCGGGACGCCTTGAAGGGCGAGGTGGCGCTCCAGCGCCGCGGCAAAGTAGCGGCACGTCGGCCACGGCCACCGCTCGCGCAGGTCGCAGAAGATCGCGCCGCCGATGGTCACGACGCTCGTGCCGTGACGGGACGTCACCGCAACGACAGAGGGTGCAAACGCCGCCCGCAGCAACCGGCGGCTCCGGCGCAGCGCCAGGCGCGCTCGGAGGCCGCGCGGGAGCAGCCGCGACAGCCGCAGCGAAAAGCCAGCCTGCTCGTAGTGCCACTCGGCAGAGTACTGCCCTGCCCGGGCCATGACCCGGTCGTAGGGGTCGTGCCCCTCGTGGCGCAGGAAGCTCAGCACGGCGCCGAGCGGCGCGCGTCCAGTGCGTCCGTCGCGCAGGCCCATGGGCGTGAGCCAGTGCTCGTAGTACTCGAGTCGCTGCGGCATCTGGTCGCCAATGCTCTGATGCAGACTCGCCACGAGGATGCGGCCGACCCCTCCGTCAGTCATCGCGCCCCACGCGCTGTTCTGCTACCGTTGCTGACGTCGTGCCTGCGTGGTCCGCGTACATTCTCGCTGGGGGACGCGGGCGCCGGCTCGCCGGACGCGTCAAACCCCTCGTTGAGGTGGCCGGCCGCACCATTCTGGCGCGACAGGTCGAGACGCTTGCCGAACTCGGGCTGCGCCCGTTGCTCGTGGCACCCGACCCCGCGCCGTTTGCCCATCTGGACCTCGAGGTGGTCGCCGACGCGGTCGCGGCCGGCGCGCTCGGCGCCTTGTATACCGCCCTGCACCATGCGCGGGAGTCCCACGTCATCGTGCTGGCCGGCGACATGCCCTTCCTGTCGGCGCCGTTCCTGACGCACTTGACCTCGGTGGTCGCAGGCCACGATGCGGCCGTTCCCAACACCGGAGGGCGCTGGCAGCCCCTCTGCGCGGTGTACCACCGGCGCGCGGCGACGCCGCTACGACGGGCCATCGACCAAGGCCACTGGCGCGTCGTGGAGGCGATCACACGGCTTGACGTGCGGACAGTCACCGACGAGGAGATCGCGCACTTCGACGCGGATGGACGGTTGCTGCTCAACGTGAATACGCCTGATGACTACCGGCGCGCCGACCCGCGCCAGACGCCGTGACCCTGCCCCTCGCCACCACGTGGCGAGCAGAGTACCCTAGCCGGCGCGGCACTGTCCACGACCGCCCGCCCGCGAGACAGTAGCCGCCGCACCTCGTCTACCGCTAGGATTACTGCACCATCATGATGCTCCCGCTGCACGACCGCATCCGGACCGGGGTTCGGACCGCGCTTCACGCCACGTTCGGACTCGACCGCGACGGCGCGGCGATTCCGCTCGAAGTCCCTCCCAATCGGGCGTTCGGCGACATCGGCTCACCGCTCGCCTTCGAACTGGCGCGAGAACTTCGCAAGGCCCCCCGCGTGATCGCCCAGGAACTGGCCGCGGCGATAGTCGCCATAGACGGCGTGACGCGCGTCAGCGCGGCCCCTAACGGGTACCTGAACGTCTTTCTCGATCGGGCCGCGTTCCTGTTGGAGCGGGTCGGGCCGTCGGCACCGGTTACGCCGGGGCCCGGCCTGCCAAAGACCATCGTCGAGCACACGGCCATCAACCCGAACAAGGCTGCGCACATCGGTCACCTGCGCAACGCCTGCCTGGGCGACACGCTCGTGCGGGCCCTGCGCTACCGTGGCACACCCGTCGAGGTGCAGAACTACATCGACGACACCGGGGTGCAGGTGGCCGACGTGGTCGTCGGCTTTCGTCATCTCGAACAGCTCGACCTGGAGGCCGTGCGGCGCGTCGCCGACACCACGCGGTTCGACCACTACTGCTGGGACCTGTACGCCCGCGTCACGGAGTGGTATGGCGGGGACCCGGAACGTCTGGCGATCCGGGCACACACGCTCCACGACATCGAACACGGCGTGGACCCGACCGCCGCCATCGGCGCGTTTGTGGCCGATCGCATCGTCCGGACCCACCTGGTCACCATGGCCCGACTGGGCATCGACTACCAGCTCCTCACCTGGGAGGGCGACATCCTGCGCCTGCAGTTCTGGGCGCGGGCCTTCGCCCTGCTGAAGCAGTCGGGCGCGGTGTTCCTGCAGCCCGAGGGGCGGCTGGCCGGTTGCTGGGTGATGCGGATCGAGGAAGACGGCGAGGCGACGGCCGACGTGGCGAGTCCCGACGCCACGCAGGTGCCGGTGCCGCCTGGGTCCAGCGTCTCCGAGGACACCGAGGTCGAGGGCGAGCCGCGTGAGAAGGTCATCGTGCGGTCGAACGGCACGGTCACCTACGTGGGCAAGGACATGGCCTACCAGTTCTGGAAGTCGGGGCTGCTTGGCCGCGACTTTCTCTATCGGCCGTTTGCGACGCGCCTGGACGGCGAGACGCTCTGGGCCACGACCAGCCGCACCGACCTGGCGGTTGCGGTGCACCCGTCGTTTGGCGCGGCGAACGCCACGGTGAACGTGATCGACGTGCGGCAGTCATACCTGCAGAAGCTGCTGAAACAGGCGCTCGTCACGGCTGGTCACACCGCAGCCGCCGCCAACCACACCCATTTCTCGTACGAGATGGTGGCCTTGTCGCACGCCACGGCCACGGAGCTGGGCTTTGCGCCGCCGCCCGGATCAGAGGCAGCCGCCAAGCCGTTTGTCGAGGTGTCGGGACGCAAAGGCCTTGGGGTCAAGGCCGACGACCTGCTCGACCGCCTCATCGACAAGGCGTACGGCGAGGTCTCGCGCCGCAATCCCGAGATGGAGAGCGCCGAGGCGCGGCGCACGGCCGAGCGCATTGGCGTGGCTGCCGTGCGGTACTTCATGGTGAAGTACTCGCGCACGAAGGTCATTGCGTTTGACATCGACGAAGCACTCAGCTTCGAAGGCGAAAGCGGACCATACCTCCAATACGCCGTGGTGCGCGCCAACAACATCTTCCAGAAGCTGCGCGACCGCGACGCCGTGTCCGAAGCCGATGTGGTGGCCGCTCTGCCATCTCTGGCGCCTCATGCGCTGGTAGACGACGAGGGCGCCGATCGTCTCTGGTCGCTCGTGCTCGAGGCGGCGCGGCTCGATGAAGTCGTGGAGCAGGTCGTCCGCACGCTCGAGTTCGTCGCGCTGGCGAAATACGCCTTCGGCCTCGCCCAGGGGTTCAACGCTGTGTACCACGCGCTGCCGATCATGACCGAAGAACGAACCGAGGTCCGCCTGTGGCGGGCCGCGGCGCTCGGCTACGTCCGTCACCAGCTCACCGCGGCGTTGTCCAC
>JANNEJ010000260.1:0-1899 GCA_031378585.1 Acidobacteriota bacterium
GCCGTGGTTCGGCGGCACGCCGTGGCAGGCCAATGCGCCGATCGACGCCTACTGGGATCACTCGCCGCTCAAGTACGTCTCGAACGTGACCACACCCACGATCTTCCTCGTGGGTGCGGAGGACGTGCGCGTGCCGTCGCCACAGTCGGTGGAGATGTACCGCGCCCTCAAGAGCCTGGGCGTGCCCACACACCTCTACATCGCGCCACGGGAGCCGCACGGCTGGGGCGAACTCCGGCACGAGCTCTTCAAAGTGAACATCGAGCTCGACTGGTTCGAGAAGTACGTCACCAAGCGGACGTACACCTGGGAGACGGCACCAGGCGTTGACGAAGGCCGGCCCGCGACCAGCGGCGCGCTGCCGCGCTGACCGACTCCGCTCATAAAAGCTATTGATTAATTCATAATTATCTGTTTTTCGTTCGCTGCGGACTTCGCTAATCTGGCCCTCGTTCAGCAGGAGCCAGACCGATGCAACAGACCTTCGCCGATCGCCTCAAGTCAGACCTACCCGCCAGTCTTGTCGTGTTTCTCGTGGCCGTGCCGCTGTGCCTCGGCATCGCCCTGGCCTCGGGGGCACCGCTGGCCGCCGGCATCATCGCCGGCATCGTCGGCGGCGTCGTCGTGGGCGCCGCCAGCGGATCCGCGCTGGGTGTGAGCGGACCGGCCGCCGGGCTGGCCGTCATCGTGCTCACGGCCATCCAGACCCTGGGCTCGTGGGAGACCTTCCTGCTGGCCGTGGTGATGGCCGGAGTGATTCAGCTGGCTCTCGGATTCCTGCGCGCCGGAGTCATCGGTTACTACTTCCCGTCGTCGGTCATCAAGGGCATGCTGACCGGCATCGGCCTCACCATCATCCTGAAGCAGTTGCCGCATGCGGTGGGCTACGACGCGGATGCCGAGGGCAACCTCAATTTCGCCAACACCGTCGGCGGCGACAACACGTTCTCGGCCGTGGGCCACATGTTCGGGATGATTCAGGAAGGCGCGCTGCTCGTGGCCGTGCTCTCCCTCATCGTGCTCGTGACGTGGGAGCGGCCATTCATCAAGCGCATCAAGGCGTCGCTCTGGATCCAGGGGCCGCTCGCGGCGGTGGCGCTCGGCATCGTGCTCAACGAGATGTTCAGGGCGGTGGCTCCGGGTCTGGCCATCGGCACGACGCATCTGGTGCAACTGCCGGAAGTGACCGGCTTGTCTGGCCTGGGGGCGCTGCTGTCGTTCCCCGACTTCACGCAGGTTGGCAACGCCGCCGTCTACACGACGGCCATCACGCTGGCGGTCGTCGCCAGCCTCGAGACGCTGCTGTGCGTCGAAGCGACCGACCGGCTCGACCCCGAGAAGCGGGTGACCCCGACGAATCGCGAACTGAAGGCGCAAGGCATCGGCAACATTCTGTCGGGGCTGATTGGGGGCCTTCCGGTCACACAGGTCATCATACGCAGCTCGGCCAACATACAGTCGGGCGCAAAGTCCAAGGCATCCGCCATCCTGCACGGCGTGCTGCTGCTCGTGGCGGTGATGTCGGTGCCCGCGCTGCTCAACCGCATCCCGCTGGCCACGCTCGCCGCGATTCTGCTCACGGTGGGCTATAAACTGGCCAAGCCGGCGCTCTTCCAGTCGATGTACAAGCTCGGCTGGGGTCAGTTCCTGCCCTTCATGGTCACCGTGGTGGGCATCCTCGCTACCGACCTTCTGGTGGGGATCTCGCTCGGCATGGCGGTGGCGGTATTCCAGATTCTGCTGACCAACTACAGCAACCCGTACTTCGTGGATGAGCAGGCGCACGAGCCAGGCGCGGTCTGGCAACTCCGTCTCTCCGAAGATGTCTCGTTCCTGAACCGCGCCTCCATCATGCGCACCCTCGACAACATTCCGCCGGGCTCCAAGGTAGTGCTCGAC
>JANNEJ010000344.1:0-2462 GCA_031378585.1 Acidobacteriota bacterium
GCATCGGCAAACGACACCCGCACGCGTTGATTCGGCTTGAGCGCGAATGATGCCACGACCTGCGCGCCGAGGATCGACAGGTCGATGAGCTGTGCCGGATCGCCGTCGACCAGCACTTCCACCCCTTCGGCGATCCGCACCCGCGGGGCGCGGCGCACGCCCTGCTGCAATACCTTGGGCGGCCGATCGGCGTCTGGCGACGGTGGCCGTCGCACGCCCGAGGGCCGTGGGCTGGCGTCGTGAGCCACGACGCGCACCTCGCATTCTGCCAGCGCCGGGTCATCCTTCACGCGGCCGATGAGCGCCGCGCCGCGCGACGTGCCGGAGAACTCGCGCTCGGCTGCCACGATACGCGGGCGATGGCGGACGATGTGTTCGAGCGCTTCGATGGCTTCGGCGTCGGTGAAGCTGTGCACCCGGCCACCAGACTCGAACCTGGCGCGAAGCGTGGGGAGCGTAAGCTCCGGGCCGATGACGACAATAGTCGCAGACACGACTCGTGCAGTGTACGGCACGCCACGGCGGCACGCAACGCATCCGCGTAGAATGGCGGTATGCCTCGCGACGTGGCGCTTGCGTGCCGGGCCGTGGTCAAACGCTACGGCGCAGTACTCGCCGTCGACGGCCTCGATCTCGAGGTGGCACGCGGCGAATGCTTCGGTTTGCTCGGTCCCAACGGAGCGGGCAAGACCACGACCATCGAGATGCTCGAAGGCCTGCTCACGCCCGACGCCGGCGTGGTCGAGGTGCTCGGCCTCCGCTGGGCCGACGCGGCTGCCGACCTGCGTCCACGCCTTGGCATCCAGCTGCAGGAAACCCAGCTCACCGAAAAGCTGACGGTGCTCGAGACGTTGCGGCTGTTCCGGGCCTTCTATCCGAGCGGACCGCCCGCGCCGGCCCTCGTGTCCCTGGTGGGGCTCGAGTCGAAGGCCGATGCGCGCGTGGGAAAGCTGTCGGGCGGGCAGAAGCAGCGGCTCTCGGTCGCCTGCGCGCTTGCCGGTGCGCCCGAGGTGCTCTTCCTCGACGAGCCGACGACGGGGCTCGACCCGCAGTCACGGCTGCAGCTGTGGGACGTGCTCGCGCAGTTCAAGGCGCGTGGCGGTACCATCCTGCTCACGACGCACTCCATGGACGAGGCCGCGACGCTCTGCGACCGGGTCGGCGTCGTCGACCGTGGTCGCCTCATTGCACTGGGCACGCCGGCTCAGCTCATTTCGTCGCTCGGGGCGGCGCACGTGGTCGAGGTGCGGCTGGCCGAGGGCGCCTCGGCGCCGGCGGTCGCGCGCTTCGAGGGCCTGGCCGGCGTGCGCGAAGCCCGTGTGGGCGAGGGCGTGGTGACCATCGGCAGCACCGCCATTCACGAGACCATTCCCGCGGTGCTGCGGACGCTCGACGAGGACGGCATCGACGTGCGGGAGCTGACCACGCACAGCGCGACGCTCGAAGACGTCTTCGTGGCGCTGACCGGAAGGCATCTGCGCGATGGCTGACACGACCGGTCGCGCGCCACTCTGGCCGGCACTGCGCGAGTTGACCCTTGCCCGGGTGCGCGAATTCCTGCGCGAGCCCGAGGCCGTGTTCTGGGTCTTCGCGTTCCCCGTGATCATGACGTGCGCGCTGGGCGTGGCCTTCCGGACGCGCGTGGACGAGCCCGTGCGGGTGGGCATTGAACGCACCGGCAGCGTCGGCGGCACCGCCGGCCGCACCGGCGCGGTGCACGAGCCCGCGCGTGCGGCCGAGGAAGCGCTGCGGCAGGCCGGCGGCTTCGAGGTGCGGCCGGTCGACCCGGCAGACGTGGAGCGCGCGCTTCGCGACGGCGCCGTCGAGGTCGTCGTGACGCCGGGGGAGGTGCCGACGTATCGCTTCGATCCGGGGCGCGCCGAAAGCCGCCTGGCGCGCCTGGCCGTCGATGCCGCCCTGCAGCGCGCGGCCGGACGCGCCGACGCCTTCGAAGCGCGGCCGGACGCGGTGCGTGCCGTCGGCTCACGCTATATCGACTGGCTCGTGCCCGGCCTGCTCGGCATGAACATCATGGGCACGGGCATGTGGAGCACGAGCTTCGCCATCGTGACCGCGCGCACCCGCAAGCTGCTCAAGCGGTTGGTCGCGACCCCGATGCCCCGGTCCGCGTATCTGCTGTCGCTCGTAGGCAGCCGCCTGATGTTCCTCGTGGGCGAGGCCACCGTGCTCGTGGCCTTCGGCTGGGTCGCCTTCGGCGTGGCGGTGCACGGCAGCGTCGCCGCCCTGGCTGTCGTGTCGTTGCTCGGTGCGCTCGCCTTCGGCGGCATCGCGCTGCTCGTGTCGAGCCGTGTGCAGACGATCGAGGGCGTGTCGGGGATGCTCAACCTCGTGATGGTGCCGATGTGGGTGTTCTCGGGGGTGTTCTTCTCGTCGGCGAACTTCCCCGAGGCGCTGCAGCCGTTCGTGCAGGCGCTGCCGCTGACCGCGCTCAACGACGCGTT
>JANNEJ010000352.1:0-1501 GCA_031378585.1 Acidobacteriota bacterium
CAACGAAGGCGACGAGGCGGCGTTCACCCAGCCGCAGCTCTACCAGCGCGTGGCCGAGCACCCCACGGTACGCCAGCAGTACGCGGCGGCGCTCGTGGCTGCCGGTGCGCTGCCCGCGGCGGTGCCTGACGAGCTCGTCGCCAAACATGCTGCCCGCATGGAAGAGGCGTACGCCGACCTCAAGCCAGAAGCCCACTACGTACCCGAGGTGCCGGTCGTGCCGCCAAGCGGCGCCGCGGCGCGAGTGGCCACGGCCGTGCCGCTCGCGCAGCTTGCGGCTCTCAACGACGCACTGGCCCAGGTACCAGAGGGCTTCACGGTGCACAAGAAGCTCGAACGCGGACGGGAGCGCAAGAAGACCATGCTGGCCGCGCCGGCCGAACGGACGATTGACTGGGCCGCCGCCGAGGAACTGGCGATGGCCTCGGTGCTGGCCGACGGCATCGCCATCCGCTTCACTGGCGAAGACGTGGAGCGCGGCACGTTCAGCCACCGCCATGCGGTGCTGCACGACGCGGCGACTGGCCAACGCCACACGCCGCTGCAGGCGCTGCCGCAGTCCAAGGCGGCCTTTGAGATTCACAACAGCGCGCTCTCGGAACTGGCCGTGATCGGCTTCGAGCTGGGCTACAACCTGCAGGAGCCCCGGCGGTTGGTGATCTGGGAAGCCCAGTATGGCGACTTCATCAACGGCGCGCAGACGATCCTCGACGAGTACTTGATGTCGGGACGATCAAAATGGGGTATGGCGCCGTCGCTCGTGTTGCTGTTGCCGCATGGCTACGAGGGACAGGGCCCGGATCACTCGAGCGCGCGCGTCGAGCGCTTCCTGCAGCTGGCCGCTGACTTCAACGTGCGTATCGTCAACTGCACGACGGCCGCGCAGTACTTCCACGTGTTGCGCCGCCAGGCGCTGCTGCTCGGCACCGACCCGCTGCCGCTCATCGTGCTCACGCCCAAGAGTCTGCTGCGCCACCCGCTCGTGGCGTCGGCGGCCCAGGAGCTGACCGAGGGCCGGTTCCAGAAGGTGATTCAGGACGAGCAGGCCGCTACGAGCCCGTCGAAAGTGCAGCGCGTCGTGGTGTGCAGCGGCAAGGTCTATGTGGACCTGGTCGGCAGCGAGCAGCGCAAGACCAGCACCAGCGTCGCGCTCGTGCGCCTCGAGCAGCTCTATCCTTTCCCGGCCGAGCAGCTACGGGACGCCCTCGAGCGGTTCCCCACGCTGCGTGAGGTGTGCTGGGTACAGGAAGAGCCCGAGAACATGGGCGCCTGGGATTCCGTGCGGCCAGAGCTGGAGCAGCTGATCGCCGGACGCTGGCCGCTGCAGTACGTGGGCCGGGTGCGTAACTCGAGCCCGTCGGAGGGCTCGGCCGCCTGGCACCAGGTGAATCAGGGTGCGGTCGTCGCTCAGGCGTTCGAAGAGAAGGCCGGCGTCGGCGATGCCAATCGGGTGCTGTCAAAGCAGGTCTAGGACAGGGACAGGGGCTAGGGGCTGGGGGCT
>JANNEJ010000794.1:0-2368 GCA_031378585.1 Acidobacteriota bacterium
GATCGCCGCGTCGATGACCCCGCGGTCGTCGCCGGGCCGCAGCACGTTGAACGGCACGCGGACGGGCGGGGTGTTCATGCCGCTGCCTCGTTCACATAGGCCGCGTAGTGTGCGCGGTAGTACTCCAGCGTCGATTGCAGCCCGTCACGCAGACCCACGGCCGGTGCCCAGCCGGTCGCGCGCTTGAACTTCGTAGAGTCGGCGTAGAAGCTGCCGATGTCGATGGCTTTCTTCTCTGCCGGCCACTCCACGAAGCGAAACGACGCGCCGCCTGCGAGCGACACGAGCAGCGTCACGAGTTCTGCGTGGGTCCACTGCTCGGCCCCGCCCACGTTGAACACCTCGCCGTTCACCGCGTCGGTGGCGCCGGCCCGCAGGAACGCGTCGCAGACATAGTCGACGTGCACGAAGTCGCGCACCTGCGAACCGTCGCCGAACACCTGGATCTCGCGCGCTTCGAGCGCGAGGCGGACGAACCAGCCGATGAAGCCCTGGCGGTTGTGGCGGATGAGCTGCCGCGGGCCGTAGACATTCGTGAGGCGCAGAGAACACGCGCGCACGCCGAACACGTTGTTGTAGACCAGGTGGTAGTACTCGCCCGCCGCCTTGTTGATGCCGTTGACGTCGGTGGGGCGTACGAGATGGGCCTCGGTGACCGGCAGTGAGTCCGGCCGCCCGTACACCTGGCGGGTGCCTGCGTACACGACCTTCGCATCGGGATTGTGATGGCGGCACGCCTCGAGCAGCGTGAGTTGGGCGCGGCAGTTGATTTCGAGGTCGGTGTGCGGGTCGCGCATGCTGTCGATGTGACTGACCTGACCAGCGAGGTTGAAGATCACCTCTTGACCCCGCACGAGATAGTTCATCGTGCTCGCCTGGCGCACGTCGGCGACGTTCAGTCGCACGCGGTTCTTCACCGGCTCGATGTTGAACAGGTTGCCGCCGGAGTCGGGGATGAGCGAATCGACGAGCAGCACCTCCGCCCCAAGATCCGCGAGCCGTATGGCCAGGTTGCTGCCGATGAAGCCAAGCCCGCCCGTGATCATCACGCGCCGCCCGCGATAGAAGGTGCCTGTCATCTCAGCGCGGCTCCTGGCCACTGACTGCGGCGGTGGTGCGCTTGGCGGGCGTCCGCAGGTGCTCGCGGCGAATGACGAGCGCCCACCACAGCTTGATGACGTCAACGCCGGTGCGCGCCACGCGCGGGACATTGAAGAACTGCGACGTGCCGTGCGTGCGGTGGTAGTGGTGTACCGGCACCTCGGCGACGCGGAACCCGGCGTCTTTGAACTTCTTCATCATCTCCAGACAAATGACGCCGCTGTTCTTCTCGAGGTGCACGGTGTCGAAGATGCGGCGGCGCATGAGTCGGAAGTCGCAGTCCACGTCACGCACGGTCAGACCGAAGAGGCGCTTCACGGTGTGGTGGTACAGGCGGCCGATCACGATGCGGTGCAGGGGGTCCGAGCGCGCGATCTTCCAGCCATTCACCCAGTCGACCTCGGTGGTGAGCGCGCCCCACAGCACCGCGACCTCGCCAGGGTCGTATTGGGCGTCGCCGTCGGTGTAGAACACGAGATCTTTCGTGGCGGCGGCAAAGCCGCTGCGCAGCGCTCCGCCGTAGCCCCGGTTCACGGGATGGTGCACGACGCGGAAGTGCTCGGGGTAGACGCGCGCGAGCTCGTCGAGGATCTGGGGCGTGTCGTCCTTGCTGCCGTCGTTCACGACGATCACTTCGTAGTCGGGTGTCAGGGTTGCAGCTGCCTGCAGGGCGCGGATCACCAGACTGGCGATGGTCCCGCTGTCGTTGTACGCGGGAAAGAAGATGCTGAGGCTGTGCGGAGCGGTGGGCGACGGCATGATCACGAGCCGGGACAATTCTACCCTGCGGCCACGCGGCCACGCGGCCCGAACAGACGGCGCAGTACGAGCCGCCACGGCGTCCAGAACGACTCACGGATGACGCCGCCCGAGATCTTTGAGGCGCCTACGCGACGCTCTACAAAGATGATCGGCACCTCGGTCACCGTGCATCCCGCCTCGAGCGCCAGAAACAGTGTCTCCACCTGGAAGGAATACCCGTCGGAGGTGATCTGGTCGAGCGGCATCTTCGCGATGGCGGCCCGACGCCAGCAGCGGAACCCGGCCGTGCAGTCACGCACCTTCATGCCGGTGACGGTGCGGACGTACCAGTTGGCAAACGTGCTCAGCATGAGGCGGCGCAGTGGCCAGTTCACCACACTCACGCCTTGCAGATACCGTGAACCGATGCTGACGTCGGCGTCGCGTGACGCCGCGACGAGATCGGGGACGTACTTCGGGTCGTGCGACAGATCGGCATCCATCTGGAAGACGACCTCGGCGTCGG
>JANNEJ010000356.1:0-4225 GCA_031378585.1 Acidobacteriota bacterium
AACGCGTCGCTTGACTGGCCCGCGCCGGTTGATCCGGCCGAGGCCATCGACGACCTGGAGCACGACCTGTCGGTCTTGCTGCCATTGCTGCGCGCGCCGGTCGTGCAGCAGCCGCGCGACCAGGGACGAGCCCGCTACCTGCTGGAGCTGAATCCCGCGCTGCATCGTTCGGTCATCGAACGGTGGATGCGCTGGCAGCCCAAGTGGTCCACGGCCGATGGCCTCATTCGCGTGCAGCCCCTGACCGCGCCGGCGCTGGCGGCGCAGCGGCTCACCGCGCGACCGTATTCGCTCACCGCCTTGCAGCGCTTTGCCGCATGCCCCTATCAGTTCCAGCTCGCCGCGATCTACCAGCTGGCGCCACTCGATGAGCCCGGACCACTGCAACGGCTGGACCCGCTGACGCGCGGCAGTCTGTTTCACGAGATCCAGACGTCGTTCTTCCGCACGCTCGTCAAGAACGGCCTGCTGCCGCTCGTCGCGGCCCGGGCCTCGGCCGCGCGGCAACTGCTGGAATGGGCGATTGGCGAGGTCACCAGGCAGGCGTACGACGACCTGGCTCCAGCGATCGACCGGGTGTGGAAGGACGAGATCGACGGACTGCGACGCGATCTGCGTCTGTGGCTCGATCAGCAGCTACTGGCCGATGCGCCACGTTGGCTGCCGGAACGCTTCGAGCTCGCGTTTGGTCTGCCGTTTGATTCGGTGCGTGATGCCGCATCCGTGCGCGAGCCGGTGCGCGTGGGCGAGGCGGGCTATCTGTTGCGAGGTTCGATCGACCTGGTGGAGCGGCGTGTCGACGGCACGCACTTGCGGGTGACCGACCACAAGACCGGCAAGAACCGTACGACGCCCGCGACCATCGTCGACGGTGGTCGCTTACTGCAACCCGTGCTCTACGCCGCGGCGCTCGAGGCGCTGACTGGTCAGATCGTGGACGAAGGACGACTGTCGTATTGCACGACGGCGGGTCAGTTCACCGAGCGGCCGATTCTGCTCGACGAGCATATCCGGCGCCGCGGTCTCGAGGTGCTCGAGATCATCGATCGCGCCGTGGAGCACGGCACGCTCGCCGCCAGGCCTGGGGCGTCAATGGGCCACGCCGCCTGCGACTACTGCGACTTCCGTCCCGTGTGTGGCCCGGACGAACCGGCGCGCACGGCACGCAAGCCTGCGGTGCCGGACCTCGACGCGCTGCGGAGGATGCCGTGAGCCGCCAGATCGCCGACCTCGACGATCGCCGGCTCATTGCCGAGGCCCTCGACCAGACGCTCGTGGTCGAGGCCGCCGCCGGCACCGGCAAGACGACCGAGCTCGTCACGCGCATCGTGCGGCTCGTCACGACCGGCCGCGCCACCATCGACCAGATCGTGGCCGTGACGTTCTCGGAGAAGGCGGCGGGCGAGTTGAAGCTGCGGTTGCGCGAGGAGCTCGAACGCGCGCGCATGTCGGCGGAGGCGCTCGAAGGGACGCGACTGGAGCGGGCCGTCCAGCGCTTCGAAGAGGCGCACGTCAGCACGATTCACGGCTTCTGCGCCGACCTGCTGCGCGAGCGTCCCGTGGAAGCGCGCATCGACCCGTCGTTTGCCGTGCTCACCGAAGGGCAATCGGCGCGTCTGTTCGACGAGGCATTCGCCGACTGGATCCAGCACGAACTCGACGCGCCCTGCGAGGGGGTGCGCCGGTCGTTGCGACGCGTGTCGTTCCGCCGGTTCGGACACGAGGAAGACGACGACGCGCCCATCGCGCGGCTGAAGCGCGCGGGCCGCGAGTTGCTCGAGTGGCGCGACCATCCAACGCCGTGGACCCGGCCAGAGGACTTCCGGCGCGACGCCGACATTGAACATCTGCTCGATGGCATCGGCACGCTCAGTGCGGCGACCGAGTCGCCCAGCAGCCCGCGCGATCCGCTGGCCAGGGCCATCGAGCCGATGCGGCGCATGTGGGCCGAGATCCGCCCGCTGCGCGAGCGGGGCATGGCTGATTTCGATGGTTGGGAGGCGTTGCTCTGCGACCTGGCGGCAAACGAACGCGACTTGCGGGCCGGCCGTCGCGCGTCGGGACAGTTCTCGCGCCAGGTCTCGAATGCCGAGGTGATGGCCGCCCGCGACCGCCTCGTCGACACCCTCGTCGCGTTCAGGAACGCGGCCGATGCCGACCTGGCGGCCCTGGTGCACGAGGCGTTGCAGCGGGCCGTGAAGCGCTACGAGGATCGCAAACAACGCGCCGGCGCCGTCGACTTTCTCGACCTGCTGCTGCGGGCCCGCGACCTGGTGCGCGACAACGCCGAAGTGCGGCACGAGGTCCAGCGACGCTTCCGCTACCTGCTCGTGGACGAATTCCAGGACACCGACCCGCTGCAGGCGGAACTGCTCGTGCTGCTGGCGGCCGACGAGTCGAGCGGCGCCGGCCCCGATGCCCGCGCGGTCGTCAGCAGCCGCATCCGCCCCGGCGCGCTCTTCATCGTGGGCGACCCCAAGCAGTCGATCTACCGGTTCCGGCGCGCTGATGTCGGCGTCTACCGCGAGATCTGCGACACGCTCGTCGGTCGCGGCGCCGTGCGCGTGCGCCTGCGCACGTCGTTCCGCAGTGTGCCGGCGATCCAGCGGGCGGTGAACGCCGCCTTCAGCGTGCACATGACCGGCGACCGCCAGTCGCTGCAGGCCGAGTACGTAGAACTGCGGCCCGCCCGCGACGACCATCCCGGACAGCCGGCGGTGGTCGCGATGCCGGTGCCGCGAGCCCTGAGCGAGCGTGGCAACGTGACGCTGGCGGCGATTGCGGCGTCGCTGCCCGAGGCGGTGGGCGAGTTCGTGCGCTGGCTCGTCGTCGACAGCGGCTACACCGTGCCCGATGAGCACGCGTCGACACCAGGCGATGGCGTGCAGGCGCGCCGGCCGGTCCGCGCGGGCGACGTGTGCCTGCTCTTTCGCCGCTTCCTCGACTTTCAGACCGACGTCACGCGACCCTACGTGGAAGCGCTCGAGTCTCGCGGTCTCACGCATCTGCTGGTCGGCGGCAAGGCGTTCCACGAGCGCGAAGAGGTGGACGGCCTGCGCACGGCGCTCACGGCCATCGAGTGGCCAGACGACGCGCTCAGTGTCTTTGCCACACTGCGCGGGCCATTCTTTGCCGTCGCCGAAGAAGAGCTGCTCGCGTGGCATGCGCTCGGACACGGATTCCGTCCGTATGACGTGCCGGACGACCGGCCCGAGGCGCTTGCGGCCGTGGCGCAGGCGCTGGCGACCCTGCGCGAGTTGAACCGGCTGCGCAACCATCGGCCCGTGGCCGACACCATCGGCCGGCTCATCGAAGCCACGCGCGCTCACGTCGGCTTCGTGCTGTGGCGAGGCGGCGAGCAGGTGCTGGCCAACGTGCTGCAGATTGCCGAACTGGCGCGCCGCTACGAAGCGGAAGGTGGCCTGTCGTTCCGCGGGTTCGTCGACCAACTGCGCGCCGCCGCCGATCGTGCCCCCACGCCCGAGGCGCCAATCCTCGAAGAAGGCACCGACGGTGTCCGCCTGATGACCGTGCACAAAGCCAAGGGACTGGAGTTTCCAGTCGTGATCCTGGCCGACATCGGCTGCAAGCTGAGTCGCGAGGATGCCCAACGGCATCTCGACGCGTCACGCGGACTCGCGGCCATCAAGCTGGCGGGCTGGACGCCACTCGACCTGCGCGACAGTAACGCGCTCGAGGCCGCCCGCGACGCGGCCGAAGGCGTGCGGCTGGCCTACGTGGCCGCCACTCGCGCGCGGGATCTGCTCGTCGTGCCGGCCATCGGCGATGGACCGCAGGACAAGCACTGGGTGCATCCGCTCTCGGCGGCGATCTACGGCGGCGAGGCCGTGACTGTAGCCGGCGGGCCCGCCGTGCCAGGCGTGCCGCTGTTCAGCGGCAAGGACACGCATCTGGACCGGCCGCCGCACAACGCACCCACGCTGCACACGATGCGGCCGGGCGTGTTCGCGCACACCGATCCGACCACCCGCGAGCCCTACACGGTGGCGTGGTGGGATCCGCTCGTACTCGACCGCCCTGGTGCCGAACGTCGGGGACTGCGGCACGAGCACTTGATCGGCAAAGACGCGCCAGCGACAACCGTGGCCGCCGATCGCGGCCGGTACGAGCAGTGGCGCGACCGGCGCGCGGCGACGCTGGCCCATGGCGCCACGCCCAGCCTCGCGGCGATGACGGCCACCGAGTGGGCGCGCGCCAGCGTCGC
>JANNEJ010000362.1:0-2750 GCA_031378585.1 Acidobacteriota bacterium
TTGCTCAACACCGACTACCCTGCGCTTGAAGCGATGGCGCGCCGTGCCGAGGCAGCCATGCGCGGCGGTCTCGTGCGCGTCACCACGCCGCTTGGCACGAACCTGCAGTTCCGCATCGGCACGCGTCCGGTGAACCGGCAAGACGGCGACGCCTCGGCCGCGCGCACCGGCAAGGGCGTGATCCTGATCGACCGCGAGGTGGAGCTACCGGCGGGGGTCGTGCGCGTCGCGCCGATTTCCGAATCCGTGGAGGGCACCGTCGCGTTTCCGCCGTCGCAGTGGGACGGCAAGGCGGTCGACGGACTGAAGATCCGCTTCGAGCGCGGCCAGGCCGTGAACGTGACCGCCACGTCGGGACTGGCGGCCGCCGAAGCCGAGATGGCCCGGGTGCCCGTGACCGGACGGCACTTCCGCGAGTTTGCCCTTGGCCTGAATCCGCTGCTGGCGGTGCCCGAACGCACGCCGTGGATTCCCTACTACGGCTACGGCGCCGGCGTCGTGCGGTTGTCGCTTGGCGACGACACCGAGCTTGGCGGCTCGACCGGCGGTGGCTACGTGCGCTGGAACTTCTTCACCGACGCCACCGTGACGTTCGGAGACGAAGTATGGGTGCGCGACGGCGCGATGGTCGTGAAGTAGCTGGGATCGCGCAGCAACGGCCATGGCCCTTTACGTTTCTTTACGTGGCACCGGAGGGACCGGACGATACGTCTAAGCCAGTGGCGGTTCATGCCAGACTGTTCATGCACATGACACGATTCCCCGTTCGTCCGGTCCTCCTTGCTTCTTGCCTCGCGCTGTCGATTGCCTGCAGACCCGCGCCGCCGCCCTCCGAGCCGACACCCAGCCTCACGGTGGCGACCGTTGCGCCGAGGTCCCAGACCATCTCGCGTGAAGTGCGCGCGTCTGGCGCGATGGCCGCGTGGGAAGAGATCCAGATCGGGGCGGAACTTCCAGGCGTTCGCGTCGAAGCGGTGCTGGTCGAAGTGGGTGACGCGGTGCGTCAGGGCGATGTGGTCGTGCGGCTCGACGCCCGCACCGCAACGGCGCAGCTGGCTCGGTCACACGCCGCGGTGCGCGAAGCCGAGGCCGCGCTGGTGCTGGCGGCGAGCCGGGCCAAGCGCACGCGCGCGCTGGCCGCCGAGGCGCTCGTGGCCGCGCAGGACGTGGATGACGTGGATGCCGCGGAGGCCCGCGCTCGCGCCCAGGTTGACACGGCCCAGGCCAACCGCGACGTCGCTGAGCTGCAGGTCGACTTTGCGGTCATCCGGGCGCCCGAGCACGGGATGATCTCGGCGCGCAGCGTGCAGCCCGGGCAGATGGTCGGAAACGGCGAGCTGCTGCGACTGATCCGGGGTGGACGCCTGGAGTGGCGCGCGGAACTCGATGAAGCCGATCTGATGCGGGTCGTGACTGGCGCCTCCGTGGTGCTGGACGGAGTGGACGGCGCGAGCGTGGTCGGCCGCGTGCGGCAGATCGCGCCGGGCATCGACACCGCGCGACGGACCGGCACCGTCTACGTCGACGTGCCGCGGCCCGGCACGCTGCGCGCCGGCGCCTTTGCGCAGGGCAGGATCGTCCTTGGAGAGGGCACCGCGCTGACGGTACCGGCCGAGGCGGTCGTCCGCCGCGACGGGCGCGCCTATGTCTTCCTCGTCGACAAGGACAAACGCGCGCGGGAGCGCCTGGTCGACTTAGGGGTTGAGGTGGGCCAGGACATCGAGATTCGCGGCGGCCTCGACACCGGGGATGCCGTGGTGGCCCGAGGCGCGGGGTTCCTCAGTGACGGAGACTTCGTGCGCATCACGTCGGATGCGCCGGCCGTTTCAGCCGCGCCGACTGGGAGCAGCAAATGAATTTTTCGGCCTGGTCCATCCGCACGCCGCTGCCGGCAGTCTTGATCTTCGTAGTGCTCACGGGCCTGGGCCTCGTGGGCTTCAGCCGGCTCGCCGTGTCGCAGTTTCCTGATCTCACCCTGCCCACCATCACCGTCACGGTCACGCTGCCCGGTGCGTCGCCGACGACGATGGAATCGCAAGTGACGCGCAAGATCGAAGACGCCGTGGCGAGCGTGCCCGAAATCGACGACCTCATATCCACGGTGAACGAAGGCGTCTCGGTCACGCGCATCGCGTTTGAGCTCGGCCGGGATTCGACCCAGGCACTCGACGAAGTTCGCGACGCCGTCGACCGCATCCGCAGCGCCCTGCCGCGCGACATAGAGGAACCGGTCGTGTCGCGCGAGAACGTAGCCGGCGGCGACGTCGTGACGTTTGCCCTTCGTGCCCCGTCATTGACCGAGGAAGAGCTGAGCTGGTTCATCGACGACACGGTCAACAAGCGGTTGTTCGGCCTGCCGGGCGTCGGGTCGGTGCGACGGGTGGGCGGGGTCACCCGCGAAGTGCGCGTGAACCTGCGGGCCGACGCCGTGCAGGGCATGGGCGTCAGTCCCGCCGCGCTCTCGCTGCAGCTGGCGCGCATCCAGCAGGAACAACCGGGCGGCCGCACGACCCTGGGCGGCGGCGAGCAGTCGGTGCGCACCCTTGGCACCGTCAATACCGCTGGCGACCTGGCGGCGTTTCCCATCGCGCTGCCCGACGGCCGGTCGGTGCGGTTGTCGGCGCTGGCCGAGGTGCGTGACGGCTTTGCCGATCCCACTCAGGCGGCCACGCTCGACGGCCTGCCCGTGGTGGGTCTGGCCGTGCGGCGCACGCTCGGGTCGAGCGAAGTAAAAGTGGGCGACGCGGTGC
>JANNEJ010000371.1:0-10897 GCA_031378585.1 Acidobacteriota bacterium
CCACCGCGTCAGCACCCATTGGGTACAAGGCGGGAGTCCGGAGCATGGCCTCGATCTGCGTTGACGCGAGCGCCGAGGCCATGCTCTCGATGTAGGGCAGCGTGACCCCGCCCAGCCCACGGCTGAACGACTGCGAGAACGAGGTGAACTCGTGCGCGAGCTCGTGATGCCAGGCGAACCAATGCGGGGACCTCGGACTGAAGAAGGGCACCATGAAGCAGTTCTGCCAGACCGTGCCCTGGACGTTCCATCCGATGCGCGTCGGGTTGCCGGAGATGCCGCACACCCGCTGCTGCTCGTTCTCGCCGAAGTCCACTTCGAAGATCTGCCGCGCGCCACCGTGCGGCAGCGTGTCCATCAGCCGCTGCTGTGCGAGATACGCGTACTCGTTGACGTTCGGGACCTGATACCGATCGACCAATGCCGTGAGGTTCTCGCCGGCAAACGACACCGGGTAGTAGAGGGCCGTATTCGTTCGCGTCACGAACGCGAACGACTCGGGTCTGGCAGTGGCCAGCACCCGCACGACCGACGTGTTGCCGACGCGCTGCCCAGCGATTGTGGCCGTCACCCATGTGCCAATCTCCGTCGCCATCTCCGCACGCAGGGCCGTCACGAACCCGTTCGCTGACACGGAGATCAGGGAAGCGTCGAACCCTGAGAACGTCACTGCGCCCGGCACAGGGTTGCCGTCTCGATCCCGAACGCCGAGCGGGACGCTGCTGGTTTCCCCGGCGACGAGGTGCAGGTTGGGCGGGTACAGCGTGTAGGAGGGCGAGGGCTGGGCTGCGACGAGTGGGGGGTGCCCGACAAACAGCAGGGCCACGACAGCCGGCACAACACAGCGCCGCACAAAACGAATCGTCTGGTTCATTGGGAACATAGGCTCCTTGGGGGACGGGCCAGCTAAATAGACCAGTTCGGCGTGTGAATTCCAAGGAACTTCTGAAGAAAAATGCGCGACTGGATGTTGTCTTCCTTGCCGCGGACATAAGGCATCACCAGGGCAGACTTCGGGCATGCTCATCGCGTGAGAGACAAGAAGAGCCACTCACGTCAGAGCACCAAGCGACGGCGCACCGACGCGCGCGTCAGGGCACGGTCAGTTTGGAGGTGAATCTTGCACGAGGTGGCTCGGGCGCCATCAGTCCGAGGGCCATGAATCACCCGCGTACGCTGGCACCGTTGGACCGTCCCGAATCAACGCGCGCCCGCACCGGCTGCACACGAGCGGCGCATCGGCGGGCTCGCGCTGCACACCGTTGCCTCGATTGCGTCATGATCAGGCCGCCAATGTCGGACTTGCCCTTCAGTGCCACCATGTCCTTGAAGCTGGCGCCCTTGGGGATCACGACCGCCGGGCGCAGGTCGTCGCTGTCCGCGTACTTATCGCTGATGTACTTGATGAACAGCATGAACAGGACGTAGTCCTTGTACTGACTGGCGTCCATGCCGCCTCGGAGCTCGTCGCACGAGGCCCAGATTGAGGAGTAGAGGTCTGATTTCTTCAGTGCCATGCGTGGTGCCGTAAGTATATTCATCGGGTGGCCTCCGCCGGCCGTCAGCGCTCGAAGTAGATATCATCAATGTCAAGGTTTTACGCTCAAAAACTTGACACAATTGAACCTCAAGCGCAGAGTAGCCCCCATGCGAAGGCAGAAGCCAAAGCAGGGGTGGAGACCGGCGGCGCCGGAAATTCGTGGCCGCATTGAACGCGGCGGCGAACGCCTCTGGCGCTTCGACGATTTCTCGGACCTTCCGATGTCGGCGGTGGCCCAAGCACTCTGCCGCCTCGCCCGCCTGGGCACGTTGCGACGCGTCAGCAAGGGCGTCTATTACCGCGGCCGCGAGACGGCATTCGGACCCAGCCTGCCCAATCCGGCCGCCATTCGGAAGCTCGCCTCTCGAGAGAAGAACGTGTTCCCCTCTGGAATCGCTGCGGCCAACCTGCTGGGGTTTACAACACAAACGGCCAGACGGGGCGAGGTCGCCACGAGAGGCTTCCGGTTGCCACGCAAGCTGCTCGGCCACGACACGGTCGTCCACACCCGGAGGCCAGAGGCCTGGACCGGCCTCTCGGACGAGGAGGCGGCCGTGCTCGATTTTCTGCGCCGGGGAGGGCGCACGGGCGAACTCCCGCCGCATGAGGCTGTCAACCGCCTCCTGGCGGTGCTCCGACATCCGAATCGGTTCGAGCGCCTGCTGAAGGTTGCGCACAGTGAGCCACCGCGCGTGCGGGCGATGCTTGGCGCGCTCGGAGAGGAGCTTGACACCCCGGGGCGCGCGCTCGCGCGTCTCAAGGCGTCACTGAATCCTCTGTCACGCTATGACTTCGGTCTCCTCACGGCTCTGCCCGGTGCGGATCGCTGGCAGGCGAAGAAAGGGCGGCGCGCTTGAAACTGTATGAGCACAGGGATTTCGAGCAGGCCGTCATTCAGGCGGCGGAACATTTCCGCGCCCAGGGAATCCGGCCGGCGCTGATTGAGAAGGACTACTACGTTACCGAAGCGTTACGGATCATCGCTGGCGCGGTCGGTGACAAGGTGATCTTCAAGGGCGGCACGAGCCTGTCCAAGGGCTGGAACTTGATTCGTCGCTTCTCCGAAGACGTTGACATTTTCCTGGACCCGCGCGCGTTCGATCCAGTCCTCGGAAGAAACGGAATCGACCGGGAGCTCAAGCGCCTGCGAGATGCCGTCGATGCACATCCCGCGCTCACGTTCCAAAGGGAGGACAGCGAGACGCTCGGCGGATTTGGGCGGTCTGACCGCTTCGCATTCCCGCAGCGGTTTGGCGGAGCAGGCGAAGTCGCGAGCCAGATACTCGTCGAGGCGGGAACCGCCAGCGGCCGTGAGCCGACGGTGACCGTGGAGCTGCACTCGTATCTCGGATCATTTCTTGCGCAGTCAGACAACAACTGACTAGCTTTCGACGGAACCGGGTGGATGGTGTAGTTCCAGTCGCCGTGGAACCGATGCCGCTCGAGGTGGAGGGTCTTCATCTGCGCGTCGGTGACGGTGACGCCCTTGGGGTACGCGCTGCGGTCGAGTTCGGATCGGACGCGCAAGCCGGACCGACTGTGCGTCGAGCCGATGAGGCTCACGATGGTGGCCAGGTCCACGAGCGGCGTGCCGCGCCAATGCATCGCGATGTGCGAGAACAGGCGATGCTCGATCTTGTTCCACTTACTGGTCCCCGGCGGGAAGTGACAGACGGTGATCGCCAGGCCGGTGCGACTCGCGAGTTGCTGCAACTCCCATTTCCACAGACGGAGCCGCGCGCCATTGCTGCCGCCGGCATCCGCGGTGATCACCACCGTGTCAGCGGTGCGTCACACACCATCTTTCGGAGGGATTACGTCACAATCGATGTCACACGCCATGGCAGCGCTGCCGAGTCCGATAGCGGAACACGGCGGTACGGTTGAACGCGAGGCGAGGCGGATCGAGGAAGGGCATCTGCTGTCCGACCGCCGCGCCACTCCAGAGCGTCCCAATTCAGCGGCAGCGGGGCCTCAGAGCAAACACCCGACAGGGCCTTGCACCCTCGTGCAAAACTCTTTAGCGCCCTCTCGACCCGCGAGCTCAACGCAGCCTTCCGATTCTCCTCAAACTGCTCCACGGATTGCTGCACCTGCCTCGAACTGTGCGGGGTCCGGACTATGGCTGGCGGCTCGTCGTAGCCAAGTTGGGTTGTGTGCCTTAGGTGACCCAGGCCCCACGAACCCTCGAATGCGGGGGTTTCGCACATAGCCGCGATTGAGACCGGGATCGTGGACGGGGATTGTCGTCGGACCGCGGCACGTAGAACGTCGCGCGATCGCCCTGTGCAGCGGGTACTCCGCGCGCATGAGACCGAGCGGCTGCCAGATGAGGTGGCGCAGGAGCGCGAGGGGCGGGAAGTCCTCTCCCTCCTCGCCGATCGCTTCAGGACTCCATTCTTTCGCTGCGTCGGCGCCAGTATTGGTCAGCCCAAGCGGCGCGACCGCGGCGGTAACCGCGGATGCCGCCGTGCCGATGTTGAATCGCGTGTCCGGCGTGACGGGCGCCTGCGTACCGACGTCTCGCCAGCCGAACCCTTCCGCCCACACGATGGCGCCGCCGGCGCCGACCGCCACCGACACCCCGGGCAGGTTGTGCTCGGACACGGCCACCCGCACGAGCGTCCGCGTGCGCTCGACTGCCGCCGCATGGTGCGGCCAGAGCGCCGCGTCGACGACCGATGGCACCGCCTGCGGCTGCCGGTAGAGAGGCGCGGTGACAACGACCTGGTGGGTCAGAAATGCAGCCAACGCGGCGATCGCGACGCCGACGGCAAGCGCGGTGCGGGCCGGCCACCGCGGGAGCCGGTTGCGCCCGGCCCTCACACCCAGCACGACCCCGACCACCATCAGCAGCATGCCGAAGACCGCGACCCCTGGCGCGTCGTCGGCGCCGGCCACGTAGATTCCCATGGCCGCGATGGCCAGGCCGAGGGTGACAAGGGTGACTGCCTTCACGCTGGGCATTACCGTCGTGTGCATGCCCGCAGTGTGACCGAGGCTCGGGCGCGGAGTCTTCACCAAATCATGAGCGGCCGATGAGATTCGAGTGACATGCCGCGGCGAAGAGGCTCGCTCGCTCGGTGAGCTATCCGCGTGACTCCGGGGTTCGCAACGCGTCGTTCAGCGCCACGCCATCGATACTGCCAGGCAATCCGATGAGGACGAACTGCGTCATGGGTTCGCGCTCGCCCCAGGCCTTGCCACGCACCACGTCCCATCGTTTTCCGACCAGTTGGAAGACGAACTGCAGCGACGGGTCTTCGGCGAGATACAAGAAGCCCTTGCCGCGCAGCACGTCAACGTGCAGCCCGGTGATGAGGGTGTGGAATATCGCGCCGTCCAGCGGACGTCGGTCGGTGTAGCTCCAGCTCACATAGTCGCGCCCGTGATCGTGCTCGTGCGCTCCCGCAGGTGTGGGCGTGGACGCCGGCACCGCGTGCCCGAATAGCAGGTCGACCGGAGCCCGTCCCTGGGTCACTTCGAGGATGCGGATGCCGGGAACCAGACTGCGCAGCCAGTCCCTGACCCGGCGACGTTGCTCATCCGACACCAGATCGATCTTGTTCAGCACCAGGAGGTCTGCACCGTGTAACTGCTGCACGACCTGCCGCCCCATATACTTGTCGGCTGCGCGTTTCTGGATGTTCTCGGCGTCGGCAAGAACAATGACGCCGTCCAGCCGGAACCCGGGCATGTGCCCGTACTGGGCGATCTTGAACGGGTCGGCCACTCCGCTCGCCTCGATGACCACTCGCTCGGGCGGCAGCGGCCGCTCGCCAATGGAGAGCAACGCTGTGGCAAGCCCATCCGCGAGTGAGCAGCAAATACAGCCATTGGTGAGGTTGAGCGTGTCGCCGTCCTGACTTTCGATCAGGTCGGCATCGATGTTGATCGCGCCGAAATCATTGACCAGCACGGCCAGCCGCACGCCGGCGTTTTCGCGCAAGATGTGATTGAGCACCGTGGTCTTTCCGGCGCCGAGATAGCCGCCAATCACGGTGACCGGTATCTGTTCGTGACTCATGCCCCGCCTTCACGCCGGCATCGCGGCTACTTCACGCTGTCGCGCAGAGCCGTCATCGGCTCCTGGCTGATCTGGAGCAGACCGCGGCGGGGATAGTCCAGATCGATGGTGATATAGACGACCACCGCGATGGTCACGGCCAGTCCCGTGGACAGAGCGCGGTTCGGGCGGCCGCTCAGGCCGCTCCCGTAGCCAATCACGGCGATGGCGATCGCCGCGCACGCGAGCACCACCGCCAGTACCAGCGGCGGCAGGCGCCTGACGATCGCGGCGATGCGGGCCGTGTGCAGGTCGATCACCTCGTTGAGGGCGGGGATGACCATGCCGGTGACCGGCGATGGCTGTGCCTTCACGCCGGCAACCGCCGACGCCCAGAAGTCGGCGTGCAGTGCCTCCGAGGCGGCCCGAACAGCGGCGAACTGCGTCGGATCGACCGTTTCGAACAGCTCGATCCGCGTCGCGATGTACCTGCCCAGCGACTCGCGAAGTTCGGTCCGGTACGGCTCGGCCAGCAGATCCGCTCGCAGGTACGCCGTCCCGATGGCATTTGCCTCGCTGACGATCAGGTCTTGCCGCTCGATGAACCTGCCGCCTGCGCCTGCGAAACTGAAGCCGAGCAACAGGCTCAGTAGTCCAAGGGCCGCGCCCTGAACCGTACCGAGTTGCTCGGGCACACCCTCGCCCCGACGCTGGCGACGATGGCCCAGCCGGAAGCTGGCTTCACACACGAGACACAGCCCGCCAAGCACGCCTGCGGCGATTGCGACGGCACCCCACATGGCTTCGCTCAGTTCGACGCCGGGTATTTCCGCCCGCCGACGACCGTGCCCCACACCTTGATGTCCTTGATCGCCATCGGTTTCACGTCCAGCGGCGATTCCGCCAGCACGGTGAAGTCGGCGAACTTGCCGCACTCCAGCGTGCCGATTTCGTGATCCATGTGCAGTTGGTACGCGGCGCCGACGGTGGCGGCATAGAGCGCCTCGTAGGCGCTGATCCGTTCGGTCTCACCCACCACCCGTCCCTTGGGGGTCACGCGATTGACCGCGCACCACATCGTGTGCAGGTGGCCGAGCGGCGTGATGGCGGCATCGCTGTGAAAGGAGTACGACACACCTTCGCGCCCGGCCGTGGCGCAGCTATTCATTCGTTTCGCGCGCTCGGGTCCCACCGTGATGTCGTAGTGCTGATCGGCCCAGTACCACATGTGGTTGATGAACAGATTGGCGCAGATGCCGAGCGTGGCCATCTTCCGGTACTGCGCCGCGGTGGTCAGCGCGCTGTGCTGCACCGTATGGCGATGATCGAGCCAGGCACAGTCGCGCAGGACGTCCTCGACCTTCTCGATGAACACCTGCACGGCTTCGTCTCCATTGCAGTGGGTATGCACGTTGATGCCCGCGCGGTGATACACCGCCAGCTTGGCCGCGAATTGTTCTGGGGCTTCATTCCAAATCCCTGTTCCGTCCGCCTTGTAGTAGCCGGGCCAACCGATGCACGCCGACAACCCCTGGATCGATCCGTCCAGGTAGGTCTTGATGCCGCCAGTGCGGAATTTGTCGGTGTCGTCGGCCTTGAGCTTCTGCATGGCCGCGACGATCCCTTCAGCATCCTGCGGCCCCCCGAAGCTCGAGCCGTAGTACACGACCAGCCGGGTCTGAAACGCCGGGTCGTTGACCACGCGCCGGAACATCTCGGTCGCCGCCGGGTCGTGCATGGGTGCCGTCCCCAACTCGGTGACGGTGGTGCAACCCGTCAGGTTCGCGATGCGTCCATAGTTACGGAGAGACTCCTCAGCAGCCATCGCTGCCTGCAGACGATGGAGCGCCTCCGTGACCTGGAACATGGCGGCGAGTTCGGCGAGTTCGCCATTCGGCTCGCCATCAGGGCCACGCAGCACGCCAACAACCTTGCTCTCGCGCGTGATGTCATATTTCTGCAGGCATGTCCTGTTCACGGTCGCCACATGGCCGTTGGCATGGAGCACGAAAATCGGCCGCGTCGTCGACACCGTATCGAGATGGTCGGCCATCAGCCGCGCGCCGGGGAAATAGATCGGATCCATGCCCCACACCATGAAAAAGGCATTCGGGTCGGTGATCTCCGCCTCGAGCTCCTTGATCCGCGCGACGACGGCGTCGAGCGACTGGCACCCGGGCCAGACCTTGCCGTGCGGATCGGTCCGGTCGAAGTAGCCGATATAGGGGTCGGCCCACATCGAGCCCTCGGTGGCATGGGCGTGGGCCTCCACCAGGCCCGGAATCAGCACCTTCTCCTTGAAGGTCTCGTCGAGCGTGTACTCGCCCCACCCCTGCACCTCTTCGAGCGTACCCACGCCCAGAATCTTGCCGTCACGTACGGCGACGTGTGTTCCCTCGGGGTTGCTGGGATTCATGGTGACGATTTTCTTCGCGACGAAAATGGTGGTGTCTTTTGACATGAAGAGCGTCCTTTGGGTGGATGTCGTGTCCGTCGACTCGAGCGTCTCTGCGGTCAGAACAACTGCATCCCGAACATGAAGCGGTGGCTGTCGAGCGTCTCGCCGCCGCGGTTCTCGCGGGTGCCGTAGTCCCACTCGGCGCCCACCGTGACGAAGCGGTTGGCCTTGCAGAGCACGTTCGCGAGAGTGAACGAGGAGTTGGCGAATGCCGATGGGGGCTGCCGGTCGCTGGTCTCGGCGGTGGCGTAGCTCCCGACGAGGCTGCTGCGACAGCTCGCGCTCCACACGTGGCGAACGCCGAAGAAACCGCCGGTGTTACCGCGGGCCCGAACCTCGTTGAGCTGCTCGTCGAAGAAGGCGCCGGCCGACGGTGTCACGCCGAGAAGGTATCGTCCCAGCCCCTTGCCCATGACCAGCGCCCCAAACATCCGGTCGCGACCGGTCAGGTTGACGTGGCCGCTGATGTGCACGCCCCCGCCGACATCACTGACGCCATCACGGTCGTTGGGATCGATTTCGATGCTTCGCACGAGGCCGCCCACCTGCACATGCGCGGCTGCAGTACCGATCGAGATGGTCCCGATCGCATCCGGGAAGGCGGTGCGCGTCGGCAGCGGCTCGGCCGACAGGATGTCGCTGGTCGTCGGATCTTCGACCGAGATCGAGACCTTGGTCCGTGTATTCAGGGTCCGCGTGTAGCGGAATTGCGCCTGTCTCGCGAAAATAGCGCCGCTCACCGTCGGCTCGCCGAGCCCATCCGGAAGCGTCTGCAGGTCCATGAAGGTCGACCACGTCTTGCCGGCCAGCACCTCGCCCCATGGGCCGCTCCACGTCAGGTACCCGTGGCGCCACTTGAACAGATCACCGCTGAAGTCGAACTCGACGTAGCCGCGCACGCGGCCGTTGTCGAGTGGCGCCCGGGCGTCGAAGTTCATGCGGGTCAATTCGGCCGACATGGACGTTCCGCCATCCTTGTCGTCGCGGCCGGTCCCTCCGAGAAGCGCCGGCAGGAAGACGGATTCGCGCCCCTCGGCTCCGCTGTCGCGAAACAGCAGCGTCTTGATGAAACCGCCGATGCCGAACGAGACGTTGCCGGGGCCGGGAATCAGAAACGACCCTGGGAAGCCACCGGCCTTGATCGTCTCGGCGTTGAGGTCGCCAACGGCGTCGCGGACCGGGTCGCCTGCCGGCGCTGGCGCCGGCGGCGGCGACGCCGGTTGAGGCTGCTGCGCGGCCGCCGAAGTGCCGAACAGGCATGCCAGCACCGCGCCCGCAACAACGGCCCTTCGCCTTCCCCACAGGGTTAGCCTTCTGTTCGTCAGCTGTCTCGTCATCCGACCTCCTGAGTCGTCCCGCCGCGTACCGCCACCCCAAGCCAGGCTCGTTCCAGTCTTCTGAACGACCGCGGGGCGCGAACCCTACTTCATCCCGAAGACGGTCACGTTCGCCTTGCCGTTCAAGATGCCCTTCGTGTCGTACCAGAATTCGATTTTGCGAAGGCTGCGGGTGCCGATACCCCTCAGGTCGATCGCTCGACTCTCCCCTCCCCGGCGAATGTCCTCACGCACGTCAATCGTGTCGGGCGCGCCGTTGTCGTAAGTGACGACCATCCGCTGCAGGTTCAAGCCCGCGTTGGTCACCTTGAACTTGATTCGGCGAAAATTGTCGAACGGGCCCGCGACGACAATCGTGTCGTGATCCCTCCCGAAATTCGCCTCGGTCCTCCCGATGAGCCGCCACTCCCCGGGGGCGCCAGGCCTGGGCTGAACCACCTTTACGTCCCGGTCTCGATCTCGCTGGGCGAAGACGGGGACGGCCCACGCGAGAGCCACCGTCGTCACAACCGCCAGCATCGCTACGCATGCCTTTTTCATCGATGCACTCCTTTGACATTCAGATGGCCCCGGATGGCTACGCGAAGTCTAGTCACAGCGACGGAGGAGGACTTTGCCACTTTATTGACACTTCGTTTCGCGTGGCCGCACCGTTCTGACACCCTCGCGAGTGGTAAGCTGCGGGAGGCCGTCCGATGTCAGACCTGATGTTCCAAATTCCTCCGTTCTTCGACTATGGCGCCACCTTCGCGTGGGCGGCAAGCGGAGCGGTGGTGGGGATACGCAAGGGGTTCGACATTGTCGGTGTCTTCATCATCGCGATGCTCTCGTCAGTCGGAGGCGGTCTCATCCGCGACGGGTTCTTGCTCCAACGCATGTCGCCGGTGTTGTCCGACGGCACCTATTTGCTGCTGATCGCGCTTGCCACTGTGGCCATGAGCGTGTTCGCGGGGTGGTTGGATCGCCTGGAACAAACCGATGCCGTGGAGAAGATCGTCAACGTCATCGACGCTGTCGGAATACCGGCGTTCGCTGTGGTGGGCATGCAGTTGTCGATGGCGCAGGGCCTGCCATATCCCGCCGTGATGCTGGTGGGCGTGGTCAACGGCGTAGGCGGCGGCCTGCTTCGAGACGTCATGGTGGGCGACGTCCCGACCGTTCTTCGGCCGGGTCAGTTCAGCACCCTTTCTTTGATCCTGGTGTGCGGGTTCTTCCTGGTCCTCGAACGCCAGTACGGGGTCACGCCCTTACGTGCCGCCTGGAGCACGGTGGCGCTGTTCTTCGTGATTCGTGTCCTGACCGTCCGCTTTCGCTGGCGCTCACGGTCCGTGCTGGGGCCGCCACCTGCAACGGCCGACGGCCCGAGCAGGCTCACATGAGTGCCGCTGCAGCGCTCACACGGCGTGTGACGATCTAGAACACCTGGCCGATGCCGAAGTACCATCGCCGGCTCCCGCCTCGAGCCGGCACGCCCAGGTCCAGCCGGAAGATCGAGAACGGCGTGTCGAGCCGCAGCCCGGCTCCGTAGCCCACCTGCAGGTCGCCGAGAGAGATGT
>JANNEJ010000405.1:0-3823 GCA_031378585.1 Acidobacteriota bacterium
CGATGCGCGCCGTCGAGCAGGGCCGCTACCTGGCACGCGCCGCGAACACCGGCATCTCTGGCGTCGTGGATCCCTACGGGCGCGCTGTCGCCAAGACGCGGGTGTTCGAAGAAACTGTGGTCGTCGCGGATGTGCGATTCCTGCAGTCGCGCACCCTGTATGCCACAATTGGGGATCTCGTCGCGCAGGCGTCGCTCCTTGGAGCCCTGCTGACGGCGGTCTGGCTGGTCGCTTCTCGCCACGCGCGGTAGGCGGCCCGGAAGGAGCTCGAGGGTGGCGCACTCACAGGAAGACCTGGTTCGGCGTTCGGCGGATCTGCTCAAACGGGCCCACGACCTGCGGAGCTATCTTTGACCGGTCGACCAGCACCGATGAACTCGCCGTTCTGGAATCCCGCATTGCTGAACCCGACATCTGAAAGACCAGGCGGAAGCCCAGCGCGCGCTTCAGCGGCGTCGCCGCCTCACCGACGACGTCGATCTCCGCGAGTCGCTGACCCGGCGGACCGCCGACCTCGGCGTGCTCCTGGAATGGGCGACCGGTGGGGAGGACGTGGCTGTCGACCTCGAGCGAGGTCTCGTGGAACTTGAAGCCGAGATCGACGCGGCCGAAACCAAGAAGATGCTCTCGGGGGAGCATGACCGCGCCAATGCCATCGTCACCATTCACCCGGGTGCCGGGGGGGTCGAGTCGCAGGACTGGGCTGAGATGCTGCTGCGCATGTATCTCAAGTGGGCAGAGCGGCGGGGGTTCAGACGGGAAGTCATCGATTTCCAGCCCGGTGAAGAAGCCGGGGTCAAGAGCGTCACCGTGCTGCTGGAGGGCGAGAACGCCTTCGGCCTCATGGGCGCGGAAGCGGGCGTACACCGTCTGGTGCGCATCTCGCCATTCGATCAGGCCGCACGCCGCCACACGTCGTTCGCATCGGTCTATGTGTGGCCGCAAATTGACGACGACATCGACATCGAGATCAACGACAAAGACTTGCGGGTTGACACCTTCCGCTCGAGCGGCGCCGGCGGCCAGCACGTGAACGTCACCGCTTCGGCCATTCGCATCACGCACCTGCCCACCGGCATCGTGGTGTCGTGCCAGAACGAGCGCTCGCAGCACAAGAACCGCGACGTGGCGATGAAGGTGCTGCGGTCGCGTCTCTACGACATGAAGGTGAAAGAAAACCAGGCCAGGCTCGACCAGATTGGCGGCGTCAAGCGTGACATCGCTTTTGGCAGCCAGATCCGCAGCTACGTGCTGCAGCCGTATCAGATGATCAAGGACCACCGCACCAAGTTGCAGGTGGGCGACGTGCACCGCGTGCTCGACGGCGACCTCGACGCGTTCATCAAGGGATATCTGATGGCCAAAGCGGCCGGAACTCTGGGCCAGGCCGCGCCGGACGACGACGAGTAGCACTGCCGCAGCGGCTTTCCATCAGCGCTGCTCAGCTGCTGGACGGCGTCCGATAATCGCGCTGGCCGTGGCCCTCCGGCCCGTCCCGACGTCCGCAGGCCGACAAACGTCGCCGGGGGCGAGTGTCGGCGGAAGCGTGGGGCCCCTGAAACCCCACGCGGACTTCGGCGCCGCCGGCGATGTTTGTCGGCTTACGCGTGCGCGGCCTGCTCCCGACGGGCCAGGCCCGAGGACCACGACCAGCGCGGTGCCATGGTAAGCATCCCCGGAGAAGTGAAGTTGCTTGTCGAAGCCTACGCAATCGAGCCTGCGCGTTTGACGCGTCTCGGGTGCGGCGCTATGCTCCAAGGCCGTTCGGACTCATTGGATTGCTCCGGTCAGCAGACGGCTTGTCGGCTTGCGGCTCTTGGGTTGTTGGAGGCAGATGGCGGTTCCAGATTTCCAGTCTTTTTTCCGCCCGATGCTTGAAGCCCTCTCCGATGGGGCCTCTAGACCGCTTGCTGTCATGCGCGAGCGCCTGAGGTTGGCCATGGCTGTCTCGGATGCCGACTTCCAAGAGATGCTTCCGAGCGGCGTGCGCACACGCTTCGCCGACCGTGTCTACTGGGCAAACACCCACCTGTATCAGGCTGGCTTGATTCAGCGGCCTGCGAGCGGCGTTCTGGCCATTACGGATCGCGGCCGAGAGTTCTTGGCGAAGCACATGGGCAAGATACTGGTCAGCGACCTGATGCAATTCCCAGAGTTCGTAGCTTTCAGGAAGAAGTCGTCCACACCACCCCCGGACCCGAAGGCGGCGGCAAGCGAGAGGACGCCCCAGGAGCGCATCGAAGAGGCCCACGCCGAGCTCCAGGCAACGGTTGCGAAGGAACTGCTCGATAGAGTTGCGGCATCGTCTCCAGTCGCCTTCGAACGGTTGGTCATTCAACTACTGCTCAAGATGGGCTATGGCGGCGGTGAGCCTGATGCCTCTAGACACCTGGGAGGTTCTGGCGACGGCGGCGTCGACGGAGTCATCAACCAGGACGTCTTGGGGCTCGACCGTGTCTACATCCAGGCAAAGCGATGGAAGGACTCAGTGGGCGTCGACCGAATCTATGCCTTTGCCGGGAGCCTTGAGGTCAAGAAAGCCACGAAGGGCGTGATCCTGACGACATCCTCTTTCACCGATGGTGCTCGCAGGGCGCTTGACGCCCTTGGCAAGCGCGTTGTCCTCATCGATGGGGATGAGCTCGTGCGCCTCATGATGACCTTCGGCCTCGGAGTCCGAACAGTAAGGGAGTTCGCGGTATTGGCTCCGGATGCAGACGCATTCGAGTCATTCGAGGAGTAGCCACCTTGTGGCCGAACGAGCACAGGCGCGTTGTCGGCGGTCAGACGTGGGCGGGCGCCCGATGACTCGCGTGCCTAGCGGCTTGGCTGCGTGCCGGTGATGAAGGCTTCCGTGATCGCTTGCGGTGTGCCTGCGTCGACGGGCTGCCCGGTGTGGCGATCCACCGGCACGAAGACGATGTTGCCAGGGGCCTCGAACTGCGGCGGGTGCTCGCGGTCGCGACCGTCGAGGTACGCGCGCATGATGTCGATCCAGATCGGCAACGCGGCGGTCGTGCCCGTCTCGCCGTTGCCGATTGGCTTCTTTTCGTCGTAGCCCAGCCATACGCCTAGCGAGATCTCGGGGTCGAACCCCACGAACCACGCATCGGTATAGTCGTTGACGGTGCCGGTCTTTCCGGCGAGTGGCCAGTTGAGTGATGCCGCAGAGGCCGCCGTGCCGCGCTGCACGACTCCACGCAGCAGGCTCGTCATCACGTAGGCGGTATCGGCACGCAACGCGTCGTGGGCGACGGGTGTGTGTTCCTCGAGAGTGACGCCCTCGCGGTCGGACACTGACAGCACCTGAGCAGGACTCATGCGGACGCCGTGATTCGGGAACGCGCTGTAGGCAGACGTGAGCGCCACGAGCGTCGACTCGCCAGCACCGAGCGCCGACGACAGGAAGGGGGGCAGGGAGCCAGGCAGCCCGAAGCGCGCGGCATACGGCACAACCTGCGCCGGTCCCAGCATCTCCATGACTTTGACAGCCGGGATGTTGCGCGACCGCTCGAGCGCGGTGCGCAGCGTCAGCGGGCCCTCGAAGTTGCCGTCGTAGTTGCGCGGCGCGTAGACCGGCTGCCCGGCACCCGCGTCGAATGAGGTCGGCTCGTCCACCAGCAAAGTGGCGGGTGTGAGCCCGCGGTCGATGGCGGCGGTGTACAGAATTGGCTTGAACGTGGAGCCGATTTGCCGCAGGGCCTGTGTGGCACGGTTGAACTTGCTGCGCGAGAAGCTGTATCCGCCCACCATTGCCAGCACGTGTCCGGTGCGGTTGTCGAGCGCGACGACGGCGCCTTCGAGCAGTGGCGCCTGCTCCAGG
>JANNEJ010000455.1:0-6612 GCA_031378585.1 Acidobacteriota bacterium
CTGGAACGACGTGAACACGCGGCTTCGCGGTTAGTCGGGACTCGGGCTCGGGTCCCGGGGCTCGGAAGAACCAGTGTGACGCTGCAGATGCCGCTGCATCCCGAGACCCGGATCCCGGGTCCCGAGACCCGCCAATGATGCAGCGGCGACAGGCACTTTCGGTTCTCGGGGCCGGCGCCGCGGCGTTTGGGGCCTATCGCTACTTCGGCAATGCCGGGATGGCCGCGCGCGACGTCGCGTGGCCGCCCGGGCTTTCGCCGGCCTTCACTGACGCCGACCTTTTCTACACCGTTTCCAAGAACAAGTTCTTCGATCCCACCGTGGACCAGAGCCGCTGGTCGCTCGAGATCAACGGTCTGGTCGGGCGCACCGTGTCGCTCACCCTCGACGACCTGCGCGCGATGCCGTCGGTGGACTCCGCCGTCACCCTGGCCTGCATCAGCAACGGCGTGCCCGCGCGCGCCATTGGCAACGCCCGGTGGACCGGCGTGCGGCTGCGCGACGTGCTCGACCGCGCGGGCGGCGTGGACCGCGCGGCCGCGGATCTGGTGTGGATCTGCGCCGACAACTACACCGACAGCATCCCGGTGGCGGCGGCGGTTGATCCCGGCACGCTGCTTGTGTGGGGCATGAACGGCGAGCCGTTGCCCAGAGCCCACGGCGCGCCCGTGCGCGCGATTGTGCCGGGCATCTACGGCATGAAGAACGCCAAGTGGGTGGAGGCGATCGAGCTCATTGCCGGCGACCACAAGGGCTACTGGCAGCGCCAGGGATGGAGCGACACGGCGCCCTACATGACGCTGTCGCGCTTCGACGTGCCGCGCCTGCACGACACGCTGGTTGCAGGACAGGCCGTGCAGCTGAGCGGGATTGCGTTTGCTGGGCGCCGCGGCATTGCGCGTGTAGATGTGGGCGTCGGCGTGCCGGACGACTCCGACAACCGGCTCCTCTGGATGGAAGCCGACCTGCAGCCTGAGCTCGGTCCCGCCTCCTGGCGATTGTGGACCTGTCCCTTCACGCCGACTGCGGGGCGCCATCGCCTCGTGGTGCGCGCGACCGACGGCGACGGCGTGTCGCAGCCCGGTGAACGGCGCGGCAACTTTCCCAACGGCGCTCACGGGTGGCACACCGTGGACGTGTCGGCCTCGTAGCATGCGGTTTCGAGTGGCGCTCGCGGCGGCGCTGACACTGGCGATTGGGCGTGTGGCCACCGCGCAGGACGCCGCCCCGGTCGTGAGCACACCGCCGTCGTCGGCCCTGGGTGAGACGACGTTCCTCGTGCAGAATCTGACCCGTGCGGAGCTGTGGCGATTCTTCGAGCCCAAGCCCGGTGGCGGCACGAATCCCGACTACGCGTTTGCCGGCAATCGCTCAACGCTGGGTGCTCGCTACCGTGGTGCACGCTGGGGTCTGGCGGGCGCCATTCAGTACGTGCGGCTCGAGAACCTGCCGAGCGGCGCCATTGGGCCAGGGCTGCTCGGCACCGGCGCGGCGTACTTCCTCCAGGCGGGCGGCACGTTCAGCTACCAGTTCTATCTGCGCAGTTTGAGCGTGATGTTCACGCACCAGGCCAGCGGCGCGTGGCTGGAGGCAGGCCGCTTCTCACGCGCGGCCGCCGAGGAACCCGCCTCCGGGGACGGCGCGCTCGACGCGCTCACGCGCTCGCATCTGAACGGGCGCCTGCTTGGCGACATGGAGTGGTCCATGTATCAGCGTGCCTGGGACGGCGTGCGTGGCGGCATCACGCGTCCAGGCTGGCGCGCCACGGCCACCGCGGCGTCGCCCACGCAGGGCACCTACGAAGAATCGGCCAATCTCACGATGGACCGGCTACGCATCGGCGCCGTCGAGGTGAGCACCCGCGCTGGAACAATCGTGCCGCACACGGCGCTGAGCGTGTTCGGCTACCTCTACGACGATCGTCGCCGCGTCACGTCGCGTCCCGACAACCAGCCGCCTCCCTCGGCCGGGCCCGTGGCCGTCGCCAGCGCCGACGTGCGGATCGGCACCGTTGGCGCGTCGGCCGTCGCGACGTTTCCGCACGCGTCAGGCCGCTTTGACGCGCTCGGATGGGCGGCCGTGCAGGCGGGCGACTGGTACGGGCAGCGGCATCGTGCGTGGTCGGCCACGGTCCAGGCCGGTCATCAGTGGACGCGAGCGCCGTGGCAGCCGTGGCTGCGCGGCGGCATCGACTACGCCTCGGGAGACGGCAGCGAAAGCGACGATGCGCACGGCACGTTCTTTCCGATGCTGCCGTCGGGCAACCAGCTCTCGCGATCGAACACGTACGCGCTGATGAATGTGGTGGACGGCTGGGTCGACGCGCGCCTGTCGCCGTCCTCGGCCCTGGAGGTCGTGACCGCCGTACACCTTGTGGGGCTCGCCACCGGCAGCGATCGCTGGTACACCGGCAGCGGCGCCACGGCCCGCGCCGGCAACTACTTCGGCTTCCAGGGGCGCGCCAGCGGAGGGGCGCGCCGTCTCGGCACGCTGGTGGAAAGCGAGGTGGCATGGCGCGCCACCAGGTGGTGGACGCTGCGCGGGTATGCGGGGCGCATGGCCGGCGGCGACGTGGTGCGGACGCTGTTTGCCGACGACCGCCTGATGACGGCGTGGGTCGAATCGCTGTTCAGCTTCTGACGCGCGAGCCCGTTGCGAACCGGCTAGAACAACACGACGTCAACCAGGGAGCCGGCCTCGACGGCGGCGGCCTCCTGGGCGATCTCGATGTAGCCGTCGGCGTGCGCCATGCTCGTGATGTCGCCGCTAGCCTTGAAAGCCGGCTCGGCGGCACCCTCGGCGAGGCGCACGGTGTAGAACTGCGTGCGGCCCACGTGCGATGTGACGCGGCGTGCCAGCGGCACCGTCACGACGTGCGGCCGGTGCGCCGGCAGACGCGCGAGTGTACGCAAGAACGGCACGAGCAGCACGTAGGCGTTTGTGAGACACGACGTGGGATTCCCCGGCATGCCGAACACTGGCACGTCGCCAATTCGGCCAAACGCCGTCGGCTTGCCCGGCCGCGTGGCGATGCCGTGGAACACCACCATGCCCCGCCGCGTCAGGATGTCGAGCACCAGATCGCGATCGCCCACCGAACTGCCGCCCGAGAACACGACCACATCGCACCCGACGGCGACATCGACCGCGGCGTCGAGCGCGTCGAGCGTGTCGGCGGCCACCTCGAGCGGCACCGCCTCGCCGCCGTGCGCGGTCACGATGGCCGACAAGGTGTGCCGATTCACGTCGTAAATCTGGCCGGGGCCAAGCGGTGAGCCCGGGGCCACGACTTCGTTGCCGGTCGACACGATGGCCACGCGCGGACGCGCGTAGACGTCGAGCGCCGGCAGCCCCAGCGCGGCCACCACGCCGACGCGCGCCGGCAGCAGTACGTCGCCGTCGCGCAGCACGAGTGCGCCGGCTGCAATGTCGGCACCCGCGCGCCCCACATGCTGCCCGGCGTGGACGGGCGCGAGCACGAGCACGCGGCCGTCGGCCCCGGGTGCGGTCTCTTCCACCATCACCACGGCGTCCACGCCCGGCGGGAGCGGTGCGCCGGTGGCGATCTCGACGCATTCGCCGGCGTTGACCGACCGGTTCATCACCTCGCCGGTAAACACCCGGCCCACCGGCACGAGAGCACGGGGCTGGTTGCGGGTGGCGTCGGCCGTGTCGACGGCGTGCACGGCGTACCCGTCCATCATGGCGCGGGCAAACGGCGGCACGTTGGCGCCGGCCACCACCTCGCGCGCTACCACGCGTCCGGTCAGCTGGCCGAGCGGCACGGTCTCGGTGCGCGTGAGGGGCACCACCGCGGCGGCCAGGTGCGCGCGGGCCTCGTCGAGCGGAATCGTGTGCTGGAACGGACGCATCTACTTCGAGGCCTGCTGCACGAGGTGGCCCAGTTCCGGCAGCACCAGCTTGGTCATAGCCAGGCGCACCGCCCCTTCCGAGCCGGGCAGCGCAATCACCACACGCCCGCGTGCCAGTCCGGCGCAGGCCCGGCTCATCATGGCGGCCGGCCCGATGTCGGCATAGCTCAGCATGCGGAAGAGCTCGCCGAAGCCGTCGAGCCGCTTCTCGAGCATCTCGTCGAGCGCCTCGTAGGTGGCATCGCGCGACGTGATGCCGGTGCCGCCTGTCGTGATGATGACCTGGGCCTCGGTGCGCAACTGCGCCGCGACAAACGCCGTCACGTCGCCAGGCTCGTCTTGCACCAGGGCCCGTGCGGTGACGTGGTGGCCCGCCTGCTCGAGCAAGGCCACGATGGCCCCGCCGCTCGTGTCGGTAGCCACCGTGCGCGTGTCGCTGATGGTCAGCACGGCGACGCGCACCGAGACGGGGCCGGCGGCTTTGTGGAGTTGCTGGGACACGAGACGATCATCCGGGGGCTGGGGGCTGGGGGCTAGGGGCTGGGGCGAGCAAAGGAGGGGCTCGGGACTCGGGGCCGGGGCGAGCCGCGTCACACGGGTGCAAGAGTTCACACGTGTCGCGTCACGCGAGTCCCGCTATCATCTGACCGTGCGCCGCCCGGTCTTCGCGCTCGTGCTGCTCGTCGCTGCGACGATGCTCGTCAATGGCCCTGCGCCGCTGCGTGCCCAGGGTGCGGCCGCACGGCAGACGCGGCCGGCCCGTGGGGCGGCGCCCGCGCCGGCTCCGGCACCGGCTAGAGTGGCACTGCCGCCGTCGTTTGCACCCACGCTCGACCGCGACGCCGCGCGCTGGGTGGACACGACGCTGAAGTCGCTGACCGACGACCAGCTCGTGGGGCAGCTGCTCATGGGCCGGCTCGATTCCACCTACCTGAGTGCTGACTCGGCGAAGTTCGAGGAGCTGGCCGCGCTCGTCCGCGACCTGCACATCGGCGGCTTCTGCGCCTTCGGCGGCGTGGAGCAGGTACCGGCGGTGATGCTGAATGGCACCTACGGTCCCACGATCCTCGGGCAGCCGCTCGAGCTGGCGGCTATTCTCAATCGCCTCCAGACACTCTCGACCTTGCCGCTGATTGTGGCCGGCGACTTCGAGCACGGCGTGGGCATGCGCATCAACGGCGCCACCCGCTTTCCGCGCGCCATGGCGTTTGGGGCTGCTGGCGACCCTGCGCTCGTGCGCGAGGCCGCGCGGGTGACTGCGGTCGAATCGCGGGCACTTGGCGTGCACGTGAACTTCGCGCCCGTGGCCGACGTGAACAACAACCCCCGCAATCCCGTCATCAACATCCGCTCGTTTGGCGAAGACCCCGTGCAGGTCGGCATCCTCGTACGCGCCGCGGTCGAGGGGCTGCAGGGCGGCGGGGTCGTGGCCACGTTGAAGCATTTTCCCGGACACGGCGACACGGCCGTAGACACGCACCTGGGGCTGGCCACTGTGGCACACGACCGGGCGCGCCTCGACCGCGTGGAGCTGACGCCCTTCCAGGCAGGCATCGCCGCCGGCGCTGGCGCCGCGATGGTGGCCCACGTGGAACTGCCAGCGCTTGATCCGCTGCCCGGTCCCGCCACCTTCAGCCGGCCCGTTGTGCGCGGTCTGCTGCGGCACGAGCTCGAGTTCAGTGGGGTCGTGTACACCGACTCGATGCTGATGGAGGCGGTGAACGCCATCGCCGAGCCCGGTGAAGCCGCGGTCAGGGCGGTCGAGGCCGGGATCGACGTGGTGCTCGACTCGCCCGACCCGCGCGCGGCGGCCGCGGCGCTCAAGGCTGCGATGGCCTCGGGACGGCTCACCCGCGCGCAGCTGGCGGACTCGGCCGGGCGCGTGCTCGCACACAAGGCGCGCCTCGGACTGCACAAGACGCGCACGGTGGACCTGAACGCCGTGATGACGGCCGTGGGCACGCGTGCCGCCGCCGACACCGCGCGGGTCACAGCCGAGCGCGCCATCACGCTGCTGCGCGACGAGCGTGCCTCGGTGCCGCTCGCCACGCCGCGCTCGGGACGCGTGCTGTATTTATCGGTGCTCGACTATCCCTCCAACTGGCGGATTGCCGCGCCCAGCCGAACGTTGCTGCCAGAATTGCGCAAGCGCTGGGGCAGCGTGACGGCAGTGGAGCTGTCGGATCGATCGACGGCCGACGAACTCGAGCTCGTACGGGCCATGGCCGCAAGCTATGACGCGGTCGTGGCGGGCGTGTTCGTGCGCGCGTCGTCGGGAAGCGGACGGCTCGACTTGTCGCCTGGCATCGTGAGGCTGCTGCAGGATCTGGCGGCGGCCAGTGCTCGCCGGACGCAGCCGCTCGTGGCGGCGTTCTTCGGGAGTCCCTATGCCGCGGTGGCGGCGGCCGACCTGCCTGCCGTGCTCGTCACCTACGACTTCGGCGATTACGCCGAGGCGGCGGCGGTGCGCGCGATCGCGGGTGAAATCAGCGTCCAAGGCAAGTTGCCGGTGGCCATTGGCGAAGGGGCAGGCGTGGGCGCCGGCCTGATGCGCGCTGTCGCACCGGCCAGGCCGTAGTGCGGCCAGCACCGCCAGGAGCTGTGCTAAACTCGATCTTCTCTCGCGCCCTTAGCTCAGCTGGATAGAGCGTCTGGCTACGAACCAGGAGGTCGCAGGTTCGAATCCTGCAGGGCGCACCACCTCATCTTCGATGAGGTGGTCACGCCCCGCCGATTCCAG
>JANNEJ010000462.1:0-4247 GCA_031378585.1 Acidobacteriota bacterium
GGCGCCGCGAGTCCCAAGGCCTCACCGGCCCAGCGTTATCTACGCCGCGCTCGTCACGACCAGCCGACGTCCAAGCGCCGTGAGCGCCTGTTCGATCTGGTCCAGCTTCGACTGATGGCGGAAGTCGATCAGGCGGTCGACCTGTGGAAGATGCCAATCGAGCAGCTTCCCGAGGCGGTACTTGCCCACGCGCTCGGCCAGCATCGCGTTGTGCAGCTCGATCTTGGCGGCCACCAGGGCCGACAGGCGCACGACCTCTCCCCTGGCCGGCACTGCCTGCAACGGTCGGGGAATCTCGGCCTTGTCGTCGACCAGCATCTCGAGGCCGGTCAGCACCGCGTCCACGGCACGCGACAGCGCCTCTTCACGCGTGCGACCGTGCGTGTGCACGAAGGGCAAGGCGGGCACGTCTACGAGCCACGAGCCATCGGAGTCTTTGGACAGTTTCACTGCATAGAACATGACGTGAGCCCGAGGTCCTTCTTGATGCGCTGCACGAGCCCGGTGCCGAGTTCTTTGCCGTGACCATGCATGGGAAGCACCGACATCCGGTGGCCGCGCCGCACCTTGAGATGACCGCCCTTGCCCGGTGAGAACGTGCACCCCTGAGCCGCCAGCCAGCGTTTGAACTCGCGTGGAGACATCAGAGGATAAACAGATTTGTTGCCCTAGTCAACATAAGAGTTGCCTCCTGGATGCCTTGAGGACCGTCGCCTCTGCCTCCGCGCGTTCGGACATTGCATCCCACATGCCGGACCAGGCTTCGGCGACGCGCCTATGGATTCCGGCGCACCGGACGCCAACGCTCCTCCGCGGCGGCCGAGCGTACGCACATTCTGGTGAGACGCCCGGTTCGGCAGTACGCGAAGACCGCCATGCGGTCTCACGGACACACGTCGTTCGCAAAGACTTCAGAGCCCCGAACATGCTCGGTAGGCGAGAGATTCCAGGCCAGGGATGGCGATTCCTACGCACCGCGCAGGTGGTCAAGAACCGCCTCCCGGCGGTCGGAGCGGAACGCCCGGCGCTACCTGCCGCTGCGGAACAATTCGCGCAGGTCGATCTGGCAGCCTGGCAACAGCGGCGTGGTCAACACGTCGCCATCTTCTGAAGTCAATTCGACGACGCGCGCCAGCTTGCCTTCCGGTGACGGCCGGAACACCTGCACCGTGTCGAGTTCAGGGTCGACCAGCCAGTACTCGCGCACGCCGGTGCGCTCGAACAGGCGACGCTTGATCTGTGCGTCGCGCTTGCGGGTGCCCTTCGACAGCACCTCGACCACGAGCGCGGGTGCCCCCTGGATGTTCTTCTCCGTCAGGATGTCCGTCTGGTCGCCGGCCACGAACAGCAGGTCGGGTGCGACGACGTCGACGTGAGAGAGCGCGACGTCGAGCGGCGCGGGGAACACCTCGCCGGTACGCGGATTGGCCTTGAGATACAGCGCGATCTCGACCAGCAACCGCCTCACGAGCCGTTGATGGCGCACGTTGGGCGATGGGGTCACGTAGTGCTCGCCGTCGATGATCTCGTGGCGCTTCCCGTCGTCGGGGAGCAACACGAAGTCGTCGTACGTGAATCGCGTGTCGGCGGGTGCCGCAGGCAAGTGCATCGGATCCTCCCCGGCCATGAACGGAGTCTACATCCGGCCATTACACCGGACAATGCGAGCCCCGTGCCGCTCGAGCACTCCGCACGAATCCGAAGATCAGGAGCGCGGTGGCGCAGAATCTGCGCAAGGTCCGCGGGTGAAGAGCCGCAGAACCTGCCCCAGGCGGTGACCGCCACCCTGTTGGCGATCCTGCTCGGCGTGACCGTCTACCGGCCCAGCGTTATCTACGCCGCGCTGGTCACAACCAGCCTACGACCAAGCGCCGTCAGCGCCTGTTCTGTGGTGGCGCGGTCTGTGCTTCACGTCTGCGGATGTCCCATCTGGATGCCCTGTTCGCGCGGGTTCGCGACGGCCATGGTGACGCGTCGGTACGGTTCGACGCCCTGCGGGCACTGCTGGACGCGCTCGGATTCTCTGAACGGATTCGCGGCAGCCACCACATCTTCGGCAGAGCGGGGGTTCACGAGATACTCAATCTGCAGCGCGACGGTCGCAACGCGAAGGACTACCAGGTGCGACAGGTTCGGCGCGCCATCCTCAAGTACAATTTGACACTGCGAGGCTGACATGGCCCACAAGTACGAACTCGTCGTCGCCTGGAGCCGGGAAGACGCCGCCTTCGTGGTGGATGTTCCGGAACTGCCGGGCTGCATGGCCCACGGCGGCACGCCCGCCGAAGCCGTGGCCAACGCGCAGGACGCGATCAGCCTCTGGCTGGAAGCCGCGCGCGATATGGGCCGGCCGATTCCCAGGCCGCGCGGACGCCGGCTGCTAACGGCGTAGGGGGCGTTAGTTTACGACGCGGACCGGCGACGAGATCCGCGCGCCGCTTTACGCGCCGGACGCGAAGCATCAGGCGGGTCGCCGCCCCCACCGCTGAGCAGAACGGGCGGCTGACCGGGGAACTCCGCCACGATCGAGAGCCGGCCACCCAGGGCTTCGACATAGCCGCGCAGGGTGGAGAGGCGCATGTCGCTCCGCTGCTCGAGGCGCGACACGCCGTCCTGCCCGATTCCGAGCGCCTCGGCCATCGCCGCCTGCGTCATGCCCTGGGCCCGACGCAGCTTCTGCAACGCCTGCTCCTCGGCCATCAGCGCGGCGGCACGACTGGCGATGCGGCGACGGCGAGCCGGGCTGAGCGACTTGCGGATGCGGTCGAGCGTGTCCGTGGCAGATATGTCTTTCACAGCATTATGCCATACACGACATATCTCCGGAGCCCGCGACGCTTTCTTGACGCGTCAGTCGCGAGGTTGAGGTCGCAACTGCACAACTCCTAGCGCGTTCGTCACGGCCGGCCCAGCGGCACTTCCACTTCTTCGGCCCGCCAAGCCGCGTAGGACAAGGCTTCGGCAACGTCCGCTGCTTCCAGATGCGGGTATTCACGAACGATCGAGGCTGCTGTGTGCCCCGACGCCACCATCCCCACGATGGCGCCCACGGTCACGCGCATGCCGCGGATGCAGGGCTTGCCGCCCATGACTCGGGGGTCTCGGGTGATTCGGGTGAGCTGTGGCATGTTCGTCTCTGCCTGTGCCTGCATTGTGCGCGATCTCCTCGATGCCGACCAGTCCCCGGCCGTTGGCCGTAACAACCTCGGCCAGGCAACTGCATCACGCGTGCGGTGCGAGTAGTGGCGTCGACGCGGTGTCCGGTCGTCGGCTCCGATGAGTCGCGTCGGACACTCGCGCCTCCCGGCGACGTGTCTTGCCGTCCAAAGCATTTCTGGGGACCCCGCCCCCGGGGCCCCCGTCGCGCGTCGTCTGCGCGATGGGGTGGTGTCCCCTACCCTGCGTGTCGCCCGCACTCCCGGCGCGAGTGTCGGCTTCTTGCGCGACGACGACTCATAGTCGCTCGCCGCCCGGACACCACGCCAACACCACGGCGCCGTGGGGTGCCCTGGCGCCTACGTGTGAGTAACGTACGCCCGTGCCCGGCACGGCGATGGACGCCGTGCCCGCCGTGGCGTCGCTGACCACCGTGAGCGTGCCGCCGTAGCTCACCGCCGCCAGCGGACCGAACTGCCAGCGGCGTGGTCAGTACGTGGCCGTCTTCTGAACTGAGTCCGACGACGCGCGCCGGGACGTCGAGAGGCGATGGGAACACCTCGCCGGTACTCGGATTGGCGTTGAGATACAGCTTGATCTCGAGCAGTAACCGCCTGACGAGCCGTTGGTGGCGCACGTTGGGCGATGGGGTCACGTAGTGCTCGCCGTCGATGATCTCGTGGCGCTTCCCTTCGTCGGGGAGCAACACGAAGTCGTCGTACGTGAATCGCGTGTCGGCGGGTACCGCAGGCGAGCGATCGACGAACTAGATGTGTTTGCGGAACAGCTCGCGCACGTCGATCTGGCAACCAGGCAGCAGCGGCGTGGTCAACACGTCGCCGTCTTCGGCAGTCAGTTCCACCACGCGGGCCAGCCTCCCCTCGAGCGTCGGCCGGAACACCTGCACGGCGTCGAGCTCCGGGTCGACCAACCAGTACTCGCGCACGCCGCTCCGCTCGAACAGGTGCCGCTTGGTCTGCGCGTCGCGCTTGCGCGTGCTCTTCGACAGCACCTCGATGACCAGCGCTGGCGGCCCCTGCACGTTCTTCTCCGTCAGGATGCCGGCCTGGTCGCCGGTGACGACGAGCAGG
>JANNEJ010000470.1:0-3877 GCA_031378585.1 Acidobacteriota bacterium
TGGTTGTCGTCGAGACCCACCCACACGACCGCCAGCAGCTCGGGCGTAAACCCGACGAACCAGGCGTCGCGCAGGTCATTGGTGGTGCCGGTCTTTCCGGCGGCGTCCAGGGCGAAGCCGGCGGCCCGCGCCGACGCAGCCGTGCCCTCGTTGAGCACGCTGCGCATCATGTTGGTCACGAGGTAGGTCACTTCAGGTGACGCGACGACCCGGGCGATAGGGGCAGCAGAAGAGGCACGCTCGTTCCCGGCAGAGATTCGCGTGATCGAATGGGGCCGCATCTGACGGCCAAGCGTGGCAAATGACGTGAACGCTTCGGCCACCTCGAGCGGCGTGAGTTCGAAGACGCCCAGGGCAATCGAGGGATACCCCCGTAGCGGCGTCTTGCCCAGGCCGGTCCTCTTCCAGAGGGCCGCAACCGTGTCGAACCCGGTCTGCTCGGCCACCTTGATGGTCGCGATGTTGCGCGACAACGCCAATGCCCGGCGCAGCGAGATCAGGCCGTCGTATTCGTCGTCGTAGTTGCTTGGCGTCCAGTCGCCCTCTGACGCGGACCACGTCGTCGGCTCATCGAGGACGAGCGACGCCGGCGTGACGTCGGTGCGCCCGTCGGCCGCGGCCTTGTCGAACGCGGCCAGATAGACAAAGGGCTTGAACACCGACCCCGGTTGGCGCCGCGCGCCCGTCGCGCGGTTGAACTGCGACTGGCTATACGAGCGTCCGCCGACCAGCGCCAGCACCTCGCCGGTGCGCGGGTCGAGTGCGACGAGCGCGGCCTGCGGGCGCACGGTCCGCTTGCGCCTGGCCAGAACCGCGTCGATATCGGCGAGGCCCGCGCGCACGGCGTCCTGGGCCGCGCGCTGCACGTTCAGGTCGAGCGTGGTGTGGACCTCTAGCGCGCTGGTGCTCGACGAGGTGCCGGGATGCAACAGGTCGAGCTCGTCGGCCACGTAGTCGACGAAATACGGCGCCTCGAAATCGAGCGCCCGCGCCGCCACCAGCAGCGGCTCCTTCAGGGTCGTCTCCAGCACCGCGGGCGTGATGTAGCCGGCCGCCTCCATGGCGCGCAGGACGACGTCACGGCGGTCGCGTGCGCGGCCAAGGTCAACAAACGGCGAGTGGTTCCCCGGCGACTGAATGATGCCGGCGACCAGGGCGCCCTCAGCCACGGTGAGGTTGGTCAGGTCCTTGGCGAAGAACGTGCGTGCCGCCACCGCCACGCCGTGGAGGGCGAACGAGCCGCGATGACCCAGGTAGACCTCGTTCAGATACAGCTCGAGAATTTCTTCCTTGGTGGCCTTGGTTTCGAGCACGACCGCCATGAACTGCTCGAGCAGCTTGCGGCGAATGGAACGACGGCCGGATTGCTGTTCGACGGCCATCTCGTCGGTCAGGAAGAAATTGCGGGCGAGCTGTTGCGTGATGGTGCTCGCGCCCACGAGATAGCTGCGGCTACCCTGGAGGTTTGTGACGAGGGCACCGACCATGCGAATCGGGTCGATGCCGGGGTGCGAGTAGAAGCGCCGGTCCTCGATGGCCAGCACCGCCTGCTGCACGTGGCCAGGGATCGCGGCGAGCGGCACACGGCGCCGGCGTTCGCGCGCGGAGTTGGCAAGCGCGCTGAGCAGCGGCGGATCCAGCGCCACATCGGCGACCGGACGGTCGTCCACCGCAACGCGGGCGATGGCAGGCAGGCGCGTGCTGGCGCCTGCGGGCCCCTCCGGCTTCGACGCCCACCCGAGCCGGACGTGACGTCCGGCGTTGGCGCCTCCGCGTGGCACGATCGTGACGGCGTCGATGCCGATGGCAAACTCACCCGGCTCGCGCGCCGTGTCGCGGTTCGTGTAACCGAGGTCGTTCAACCGCTGGACGACATCGGCGCTCGTCAGGGTCAGCCCGGGCCGAAAGGCGAGGGGCCGTCCGTACACCCGGGGGATGACATGGACGCGCTCGCCCTGCAGACGTTCGTCGATGAGAACGGCGAAGCGCCCGTAGTAATGCCCGGCCATGCCAGAGAGGACGAAGATCGGCAGGGCGATGAGTGCCGCCAGCAGCCGGGTCGAGCGCCGGCGGGGCAGCCACGACGTCTTCACCGCCCGGGCCTTCAGATCGTGAGCACCCAGTGGTGCCCGTAGTCAAGCGGCAGGAGGTCAATCAGGCGGTCGACGGCGGCCGGGCCATAGCGGTTGAGCAACCAGACGGCGCCCACTTCGCGTTCCTGCGGATGTCCGTTGGGGAACAGCTGGGCCTGAGCGCGGGTGAACTGCCGGCGCAGGGTCTCGTCCTTCTTCTTCGCGGCGTGCACGACCTTGCCGTGCAAGGCCTGCAGGTCGTGCTGCATCTTGCCGAGGGTGGACTTGGCGGCGCCTTCAAGTGTGCTGTCAACCACAGCGGCGGCCTCGGTGACCGCCGCAAGCCGGTCGACCAGCGCGCGACCGGCGTCGGCAAAGCTGGCTTCGACGCCTGCTGGAAGCTGACTCTCGAGCAGCTGGTTGAGGGTGAGTTCGTCTTGCCGCTGGAACGCAGAAAACGGCACGTCGTGCCGGCCCAGGAATCGCAGGGTCGCCGCGTCCACGACGGTGGCTGACGCGCGAGGCGACACGAGCGGCATCGGCACCCCGAAGTGGGCGTAGACCTGGCGAAGTTGGCCTTGATACGCCAACTCGCTCGGACCCCCGACATAACAGGCGGTTGGGAAAATGGTGTCCTGCACGAGTGGCCGCAGCAAGACGTTGGGGCTGAAGGATTGGGGCGAGGAGCGGGCCAGGGCGACCAGATCCGCGAGCGGCAGCTCGCGCTCGCCGACAATCGCCACGTGCTCGCGCCACCGGATTGCCTGGCGCTCCTGGTCGATCAGGAAGAGCGGCGCGGAGTGTTCCACCGCCGTGACCTGGGCATGATAGCCACGCCGCTCCAAGTCGTCGCCCGCAGCGGTGGCGAGGGCCGAGGTGCGGCCGGGCTCGCCGATGGCCCGTGCGAACAGGTCACTGACCAGTGGCTTGCTCGCGGGATCGGCGGCGTCGTAGACGACCAGACCGTAGGGGCCGAGTACGTGCTCCAAGACCCGGCCGAAGGCCTGCGACATACTGCGCCCCCGCCCGTACGCGCTGCGGAGCATGTCGAGCAGGGCTGGCGTGAATTCAGTGGTGGGCAAGGCCGCCTGAAGGGCGTCCACGGCGATGGGGCCCTGCCCCTCGAGCATCAGGCGTGCCACCGACCGTTGGCCCGCGCCGGCAAGCTCGTCCAGGCGAATGGTGTGCGCGTGCTGCTCGTCGTCGAGCACCGTGCACGACCGGACTTCCTCCCAGTCATGGTCCTCTGAATCGATCCAGAAGACCGGCACGGCTGGCACGCCGTGCTCGGCCGATACCCGCCGCGCGAGTTTGATGGCGGTGATGGCCTTGTGCAGGGTGTAGAGCGGGCCTCCAAACAGCCCCGCTTGCTGACCGGTCACGATGGCGACGGCCGAGCGGTCGGCGAAGGTCGCAGCAGCGGCGCGGGCGGCCGCGGGCGCCTCACGCGCCTCTTGCTGGGCGTGCAGCAGAGCGGAGAGGGCCGGCACCGCGCGGGGTGGGCCCGAGTGCACCTGGGCGATGACCGAGCGCCAGGCATCGGCACTGGCTGGATCGCCGGAATAGAAGGGCGCCAATCCACCGAACGCGAACGCGTAGTCGGTGGCGAGGCGACGCATCCACGGCAACTGGCGGATGTCGATCGCAAGGCTGCCTGCGGCTGAAGCGGGGGCGGAGGCTGAAGGTGATGACACCGGAGGGCTACTCTTGCAGACGGTTGAGCGCAGTGTCAACCCATCCCGTATCTCAACGTCAGCATGGTCGGGGCGCACATGTTAAGATGTGCAACACCGCATTCGGTTTCA
>JANNEJ010000471.1:0-5231 GCA_031378585.1 Acidobacteriota bacterium
ACTGCGCGGCGAGCTGGTGCGCGTTGGCCGGGGCGATCTGCGTGAGCGGGCTATGACGCTGTCCGCTGTAGTCGCCCGAGAAGGTCACCCAGCGTTCGGGATGCCGCAGCCCGGCGAGCAGGTCGGCGGTGCCCGGACCAGCGGTGCCGCCCTGTTGCGCCAGGACCGCCGCCGAGGCAATGGCCACACCCACGGCCATAGCGAGCAGTCGCGTCATTTGGATCCTTTGAGGGTGGAGAGGAAGGTGACGAGGTCGTCGAGGTCGGCGTCGGGCAGACGGTCGGGTCCGTAGTCGGACATGAGCGACCGGTTGTCTTTCGTGACGCTGGCAAGATCGGCCTTCCGGTAGCCCTGGAGCCGTTCGCGGGTGTCGAGCAGCTGTACCGAGAAGGCGTCTTCGGCCTTGCGCAGGCCGCGAATCGTTGCGCCGTCGCGAGTCACCAGCGTGACCGACTGATAGCCGGGCGTGATGGCCGCACTGGCCTGGCGAATGGCCTTGCGCAGCGCGTCGCCCGACTGCGTGACGCCGATGCGCGTCAGTACGGGACCCAGGCGTCCGCCTCGCTGTCCCACCCGGTGGCAGCCGCCGCAGGTGGTCCAGAACGCCGTTTCGCCCTTGGCGGCCGAGCCGCGCGTGCCCACGGTGACAACGGCTGTGCCAATCGACTTCAGATACGCCACGAGCGCCGTAACCTCGGCATCCGGTGCGGTGGTGGCCGGCATGATGCTGCCGGGCACGCCCTGGCGAATGGTCTGGAACACGCGGTCGTCGGTGGCGCCAGCGCCCCACAGGCGCGTCAGGTCGGGCCCGCGCACGCCCGTGGCGTCGGCGCCGTGGCAATCGGCACAACGCGCCGCATACAGGGCCGCCCCCATCGCTCCCGGCGCAGAGCTCTGTGCCGCCACAGGCACGGCACTCGCCACGAGCAGGGCCGCCCAGGCGCCCGCGGTCACGATCGCGCCGCGCATGTCCCGCCACATGCGGGCGAGTATACTGCCGGCGCCAGGTTCGTCACGAGACACTGGCATCATTCTGACGGAGGCCACGATGAGCGAGATGCCGAGTACGCGGTTGCGAGTGACGGTTCTTGGAGCGGTTGTTGCCGTTGCCGCGGTCGCGGGAATGTTCGGCCGCGGGCTCGAGACGACGGTGTCGGCGCAGCCGGCCGCGCCGGCCGCGCAGAGCAATTTCATGGGCGGCAATCCCACGCAGATGGACGCCAAGGCCATCCGCACGCTGCGGCTGAAGTTCCCGGCCGGCAGCCGGTCCAACTGGCACAGCCACTCGCACGGGCAGCTCTTGATGGCCGAGCAGGGCAAGGGCCGCACGCAGGATCGCGGCGGTCCGGTCATGGAAGTGACGCCGGGGCAGCCCTGGTTCACGAAGGCGGGCGTCGAGCACTGGCACGGCGCGGCGCCCGACGAGGCGATCGAGCAGTTGACGATCTACGAGGGCGAGGTCAAGTGGCTCGAGCCCGTGACCGACGCGGTCTACAAGGTCGCGCCCACGAAGAAGTAGCCGCGCCTGCGGGCGGTGACGCGATCAGCTACGACGGCAGCGCGGGCGTCGGCGCACCTGGTTCAATCACCGCCCCGGCGTTGTACCGCCACTCCGGGTCGAAGCACGCTTTGATCCGGCGCATGGTGTCGAGTTCGGCGCCCGCGTACTGCAGCGGCATGAAGCCCCGCTTGATTCGCCCGATGCCGTGCTCCGCGGCGACGCATCCGCCTCGGGCGACGATGGCCTTGCCAATCTCGAAGTACAGCGCCTTGGCCCGGACGAGTTCTTCGTCGTCGCGCGGCAGCAGGTTCACGTGGAAGTGGTTGTCGCCCACGTGGCCGAAGATGGCGAATTCCAGGCCCGCGTCGGTGAGCGTCTGCTCGTAGAAGGCATAGACCCAGCGCAGCTCGCGGTCCGGCACGGCCATGTCGGTCGCGAGCTTGTGCAGCGTCGGGTGGAGCACCTTGCGCTGCGCGACGATCTGATTGACGCGCTCGGGCACCGAGTGGCGGAAGGCGCGGATGTCGCGCGTGTCGTGGTCCGACGCGCCGGCGATGGAGTGACTCAGGTCGCCGCCTGCCCGTGTGACGATCTGCTCGAGCGCCTCGATGTCCAAGTCGTCATCCAGAAAGAACTCCACCATCACCGAGCACTCGGAACTGCCCACCACGTCGAGCACGCGCGGGGCGCGCTGACTCTGGCGGGCCAGGGCATGCGAACGCGAGTCGAGGAACTCGATCGCCACCACGCCCAGGTCGCGCCGCAGGCGAAGGGCCTCGACGAACTGGAACGCAGTGTCGACACTGGGGAAGCCCTGCAGGAACAGCAGCTGCTCTTGAGGCGCCGCGCGCAGCGTCAGGGTCACTTCCGAGATCGTGCCAAGCGTGCCTTCGGCGCCAATGAAGAGATCGACCGCGTCGCAGTCCTGCGCAAAGAAAAAACCGCACGCGTTCTTGGTGGCCGGCTTCGAAATGACCCCGCCAGCGAGCGTCCGCACGGCATCGCCGTCCTCGAGGGTGAAGGCGAGATCGTGCGCCGAGGCCATGCCCCGTGTGAGCGACAGCGTATTGCCGCTCGGCAATTCCACAACGAGGCCCTGCACCCAGTCTCTGATCGACCCAAAGGCAAACGACCGCGCCCCGCCGGCGTTGGTCGAAAGCATGCCGCCAAACGACGCCGACCGCTCCGTGGGGTCCACAGGGAAGGCCAGCTCCGGCGCCTCGCGCGCCAGGTAGTCGGTCAGTTCCGACAACCACGTGCCGGCCAGCACCCGTACGGTTCGGTGCTCACGATCGAGCGAGAGCACGCCCCGCAGACGGTCAAGGGCAATCAGGTGGCTGGGCATGTCGCTCACGATGCTGGCCACGACCCCGGTCCGGGAACCCGAGCACACGACGCCGTGATGCTGCGCGGCGTGCCAGCGAATTACCCGGCGCAGCTCAGTCACGGTCTCTGGTCGAGCCAGCGAAAGCGCGCGGTCGGTCGCGAGCTTCGATTCGTCGTGCAGGTACTCGGGCGCCACCTGCACGGTGATCGACTCCGGAGCGGTGTCTACCAGTCCCACCAGATCGACAGCCCGCAGCGTGGACGTCAAAACAGAATCCTCGTCTTGATGTTGGCGGGCATGGCTTCGATGCGGCTCCGGACCTCTTCTGAGAGATCCTTGTTGATGTCCATGATCAGGTAGCCGACATCGCGCGTGGTCGAGAGCATCTGCGCGTCGATATTGGCCCCCACCTCGGACACGATCCGCGTCACCTCGGCCAGCACGCCTGGCACGTTCCGGTGAATGTTCAAGATGCGGTGCGACCCGGGATACACCGGCAGCGACACGGCGGGAAAGTTCACCGCGCCCTGCGTGCTGCCGCGATCGATGAAGTCGATGAACGCGTCGGCCACCTCGAGGCCGATGTTCTTCTGGGCCTCCTCCGTGTTGCCGCCGATGTGGGGCGAGAGCAGCACGTTCGGTAGCCCTTCGAGTCCGCACTCGAACGGGCTTTCCGCCGGCGTCGGCTCAACCGGGAACACGTCCACGGACGCGCCGCCCAGATGTCCGGATAGCAGCGCGTGCTTGAGCGCCTGCAGATCGACGACGCTGCCGCGGCTCATGTTGAGCAGGTAGGAGCCCGGCTTCATGCGCGCCAGAGCGCTGGCATTAATCAGATTCCGCGTCTGTTCGGTGTCGGGCACATGGACGGACAGGAAGTCGCTGCCTGCGAGCAGCTCGTCGAGCGACGCCGCCGCGCGGGCCAGACCGAGCGGCAGCTTCTTCAGCACGTCGTGAAACGAGACCCGCAGGCCGAAGGCCTCGGCCAGGATGCCGACCTGCTGCCCGATGTGCCCGTAGCCGACCAGGCCCAGCGTCTTGCCGCGCACTTCATGCGCGCCGCCGAGGCTCTTGTCCCATTGGCCGGCGTGCATCTTGCGGTTCTTGTCGCCCGTGCGTCGGGCCAGCGTGATGATGTTGCCCAGCGTCAGCTCGGCCACGCTGCGCGTGCTGGAGTGCGGCGCGTTGAACACCGGAATGCCGTGCCGGCTCGCATCGTCGAGCGACACCTGGTCGGTGCCCACGCTGAAGCAGCCGATGCACAGCAACCGCGTGGCCGCCGCGATCTGCTCGTGGCGGATCTTCGTGCGGGAACGGACCCCGATCACATGCGCGTCGGCGACCGCGCGGGTCAGGGCCTCGCCTTCGAGCGCCTTCGGGAACAGGTCCACGGAGTAGCCGGCGGTCGTGAGGGCGTCGATGGAGGCGGGATGAATCGACTCGAAGAGCGCGATCCGGATCTTGTGTTTCGGGTAGGAGAACTCGGCCATTACCGTGAGCATAGCGAACCGGGTGCCGCCCTGTCTCCCGCGTCGTGCCCGGGACTGTCTGCGCGGCCGTGGCGGGACTGCCGAGGAGACGTGGCGGGGCGCCGCCCACGTGCCGGGCATGAACCGCGCGGGTGGACGGCGGCGTCCTTTCAGGCAAGAGGGACTTCGGCGACGCAGCCATGAAAAAGGGCCAGCTCCCCGTCAAGCCGTGTGTAGTCTGCAGCCGACCGTTCTCCTGGCGAAAGAAGTGGGCGCGGCACTGGGACGACGTCCGATACTGCAGCGCCGCGTGCCGGGCGCGTCGCCGTGTTTCCAAGACCGCCTTTCCGAGGAAGCCATGAATCAAGCACCCACCGTCACGTCGCCCGCCACCCAACTGTCCGACAGCTTGAACCAGGTGCTCGCGGACACCTACGCGCTGATGTCGTTGACGCACCTGGCGCACTGGAACGTCGAGGGTTCTGGTTTCTTTGCGCTTCACCAGGCGTTCCAGGTGCAATACGAGGAGCTGTTCCTCGCCATCGACACGATTGCCGAACGAGTCCGCGCACTCGACGCCTACGCGATCGGGGGGCTCGGCACACTGGCGACTCGCGCTGGCCTGCCCGAGGCCTCGGCGCCATCGCCGCAGGAGGCGTACGTGCAGACGCTCATCGACGCGAATCAGAAGGTGATTTCGGACGCGACGCGGGCACGGGACTTGGCGGGTGCCGCCAACGATGCCGAGAGTCAGGACCTGATGATTGGGCGGATCACGCTGCACCAGAAGACGATCTGGATGCTGAAAAGCTTCCTGAAGAACTGACCGTTCCCCAGAGATGCCGCGGCGCGCGTGACCAGGGCCTCGAGCGCAAGCCTCGCCTCGACCGATGTCCAGCTTCTTTCACGATATCCGCCGCTTTCGCCCCGCGCC
>JANNEJ010000473.1:0-3358 GCA_031378585.1 Acidobacteriota bacterium
AACGCGGTGCCGCCGACCAGATGGACCGGCAGAACGAAGAGCCCGGAAAGAGCGGGCATTGAAAAGAACTCATGATGACGATGAGGCGGGACAGGTCTGCTCACTTGACAGAAGACAGCCATATCAACGCCCCCGCTTCAGCCGCGACGGCTCAGAATGGCACCAGCCGCCGTCGGCTGCAAGCGGTTGGGCTGCTGATTCGAGGTCTACAATGGCCTCATGACGTCTCGAACGCAGCAACTTCTTCAGGAAGCATTGGCCTCCCGGTTGAGGAACGAGCGGATGTCGCGGCCGAACTGCTCGCCAGCCTGGATGGCGGCGGCGAGGCCCCGGCCGAGGTCGAGGCGGCCTGGGCCACCGAGATTGAACGGCGGGCACGCCGCGCGCTCGCCGGAGGCCCACCTGGGGCCCCCTGGCAAGACGTTCGCAACCGGGCCGGATCGGATCTCCGACAGCGGTGAGCCTGCGCGTTCGCTTCGAGGACGAAGCCGAGGCCGAATATCGGCAGGCGGGCGTTTGGTACGACAGTCGACGCGAGGGGCTCGGGATCGAGTTCTTCGATGAGGTCGACACGACGATTCGCCAGCTACTCGATCTTCCGCGGATCGGTGCCCCAGTTCCGAGAGCGTCATCGAGAGCAGCCGGCGGTACAGGGGAGGCACATCTGCCGACGCCCCGAGCCGTAGACGATAGAAACACTAGCAGGGTGCGGGGGTGACGGATGACCCGTTGTCAGACCATGGCCTGGCTGGCACGGAACGAAGCTTAACGCTGGGCTAGCGAGCAGCGGCGCGGTGTTGCGACCGCCGTGGTCCACACCCGGCGCGTCGATATGAGGCTGAACTTCGACTTCTGACGAAGGATCGACGAGCGTTCGGCCGCGGTCCGCGAGGGTTCCAGGTACGATAGGCTCCTGCGCATGATGATCCACGCCCTTCGCCGCGTCGGCGTCGTTCTCCTGGCGGTCGCGCTGACCGCCGCTGCCCTTCCTGCCGACACGCCCGAAGCCGTCGGACTGTCGTCCGAGCGCCTGCAGCGGATCAACCAGATGATGCAGGGCTACATCGAGCGCGGCGCGATCACCGGCGGCATCACGATGGTGTCGCGCAAGGGCAAGATCGCGCACTTCGAGGCCCAGGGCCAGATGGATCTCGAGGCGAAGACGCCGATGCGCAAGGACGCCATCTTCCGCATCGCGTCGATGTCGAAGCCGATCACCGGCGTTGCGATCCTCATGCTGATGGAAGAGGGCAAGCTGCGGCTCACCGATCCGGTGTCGCGATTCATTCCGGAGTTCACGAATTCGAAGGTGGCGATCGTGAAAACGCCTGGCGCGCCGGCCACCGCAACCGCGCCGGCGCGCGATCCCGAGATCTACCCGGTACCCGCCGAACACGACATCACGATCCGCGATCTGCTGACGCATACGTCCGGGCTCGAAAGCGGCGGCGCGGGCACGCGCGCGGGTGCGCGGATGGCGCCGCGCAGCACGTCCAGCACCCTTGCGAATTACATCCCGACGCTTGGGCCGGTGCCGCTCGATTTCCAGCCGGGCACGCAGTGGCGATACAGCGCGCTGGCCGGTATCGAAACGCTCGGCCGCATCGTCGAGGTCGCATCGGGGCTGACGTTCGATCAGTTCCTCGAACAGCGCATCCTCGATCCGCTCGAGATGACCGACACGGCGTTCTATCCGACGGCCGATCGACTCCCGCGCGTGGTCTCGCTCTATGCCGACCGCGACGGCACGCTCGTGAAGATCGAGACGCCGTCCTGGCTCGCGACGACCACCCTGTTCTCGGGCGGCGGCGGGCTGTGGTCAACCGCCGAGGACTACATGCGCTTCGGGCAGATGCTGGCAAACGGCGGCGTGTTGAACGGCAAGCGCCTGCTGAGCCCGCGGACGATCGATCTGATGGCGGCCAATCACGTCGGCGACCTCTACATGGGCACGGGCGGCCGCGCCAAGGGGCTCGGTTTCGGACTGACGGTGGACGTCGTCCTGGATCACGCGGTGTCGGGCCGCCGTGTGTCGAACGGCACGTTTGCCTGGGGCGGCGCGTTTGGCACGTATTTCTGGGTCGATCGCAAGGAAGCGCTGGTCGGCGTGCTGATGGTGCAGGAGCCGGTGAATTCGCTGCGAAGTGATTTCCAGAACGCGGTCATGCAAGCGATCATCGAGTGATCCTGGGTGACTCCGGCTGGGGCTGGGCCTCCGGCGAAATCACGACTGCGCACGATGCCCCAGTCCTTGCGGATGGCCGCGCGGTCCCACTACGCTGGGCCCATGACATCAGCCGCGACGCCGCCGGCCGTTCGTCCGGCCCAGGCGATTCCTTGGTACCTCTGGTGCTCGGCCCTCGCCGTCACCTCCGCGTACATCGGCGGCTACTGGGACATCTCGTGGCATCGCTCGATCGGCCGCGACTCCTTCTGGAGCCCACCACACGTCGCGATCTACGCGTGTGGCGTGCTGGCGGGCCTGTCGTCCGGGTACCTCGTTGTGTCGACGACCTTCGGCGCGCGCGCCCCCCTTCGAGCGGTCAGCGTGCGGATCTGGGGCCTCTGGGGACCGCTGGGGGCGTTCATTTCCGCCTGGGGCGGCATCGCGATGCCGGCGCCCATGGCCGCCATTGAGATCGCCACGCCGTCAGGACCATCGCACGACCATCCGGGCGCCGCGCGTCCCGCCACGGTGTCGTTTCCGTATGGGTTTCCCGAGCCGGGCGATTACAAGATCTTCGTGCAGGTCAAACGGGGCGGGCGGATTGAGACCGGCGCGTTCGATGCGCATGTGCAGTGAGCGACGCGGCATCCGGCGCCTGGCCCTGGACACTGACACCGCTTCCAGCCCGCCCTCGCTGCTCCCGCGCTGCTTGAGCGTGACCTGCGCGATATCCGACTCGTTGGCCGTGTGCAGGTAGCACAGGCGGCGCCCGGCCGCGGTCAGACGAGGCATGCGCGCCGTCGATGTGGCCGGCGCGCGGCACCAGCGCGCGACAGCCATCGGGAAGCCAGGCACTCCTGCCTGCTGGGCAATGCCCACGAGCCCAGTCGCGTCGTAGTGCGCGCCGGTCGACATCGTTCGGTCCGGCATCACTGGCCCAGCACGAGCAGCCCTCCCGACAGCACCGCGAGCACCCAGAGCGTCGGGCCGACCTCCCGCGCACGTCCCACCACGGCGTAGAGCGCCGCGTGCAGCAGGAAGCCCCAGAGAATGCCCTGCGTGATCGACAGCGTGAGCGGGATGAGCACCAACGTCACGAAGGCCGGCACGGCGTCTTCGAGCCTCGAAAAATCGACGCGCAGCACCGTCTGGAACATCGACACGCCGACCAGCACGAGCACCGCCGTGGTG
>JANNEJ010000477.1:0-3823 GCA_031378585.1 Acidobacteriota bacterium
GGCTGTCCGAGTTCGTTGGCGCCGATCACGGCCGGATCGGCGCGCATGGTGCCGTCGGTGCCGAAGACGCGCGAGGCCAGCCGTTCAAAGAGCACCGCTTCGTCGGCCGACACGCTCAGGTGCCGCAGGTTGCTCTGCGCATGCGTCATCGCCATCGCGAAGGTGCGTGGTGTGGCGCTCGCGTCGTGATACTTGCGCGCCAGAGCGGCGACCGTTTCGCGATCTGTGGCCATGCCGGTGGAGAACGACAGCCGCACCGTCGCGCCCGGCGCCACCCGGATGCGCTGCCGCAAGCTCACAATCGGGTCGAGCACGACGCCCGTGGTGCCCGAGAGCGGGCGCCCGTCGAGCGCCGCCGGCGCAGCGGCGTTGCGTCCGCGGCCAAGGAAGCGCGCGCGGTCCGTCTCCCATTCGAGCGGACCCTGCGGGGGGCCGCTGAGGCTGAGGGCGTGGAACAGCCAGGCCCCGGATTCGCCAGGGCCGCGCGGCCGCCGGTGGCAGATCAGCGCGGCGCTCTCGGGCACATGCTCGGTCTCGACGAACAGCTTGCCGAAGGCTGGATGCGCCAGGTCGGCCGCCGCCGGCGATAGCACGACCTCGGCGTAGCTCGTGACGTCGATCTCGCGGATGCGAGACCCGTGGTTGCGTACGGTGAGGCGGCGCACTTCCACGTCGTCCTCGGCCGACACGGCCACCTCGAGCACCGTCGACACGTCGTCGTCACGGCGACGGAACGTGGCACGTTCGGCTGAGAAGCTCACCGCGTACTCGTCGGGCGTCCGCCTCGTGGGCTGGTAGGCCGCCGACCAGACCTCCCCGCTGCGCACGTCGCGCAAGTAGATGAACTGCCCATCGGCGTCACAGGTCCCATCACGTCGCCAGCGCGTGACCGGCAGGCCACGCCACAGGCTGGTGCCTCCGCCGGCGTTGGTGAGCGACGTGACGTAGCGGCCATTCGACAGGAACTGGGTATGCGGCACGAGCGTGTGCGCGGTGCGGTAGCTGCGTGCGGGGACTGGAGAGACGGGCCCGGCCACGCGCATCTCGTCGTGCGGACGCGGCTCGATGGGCGCGACGCCTCGCGGGATCCGCTCCTGCAACAGCAGCTCGGTGGCCTGCACGCGAGGATCGGCGTGAAAGCGCTCCACCATGCGGTCCCCGAGCAAGGCGTTGGCCAGGGCCACCAGCGTCATCCCCTCGTGGTGGGCCATATACGCGGCGACGACGACGCCTGGCGCGGTCTCGCCCGCGCTGAGCGCATCAGGGCCGCGATTGGTGTAGTCCACGGCGTCGAAGAAGCCGAAGTCGCCCGAGAGGCCCGTGGCCGCAAGACGCCGCAGGTTGGCCGTGGCTGCCGCCGGGTCTATTGTGACCGCCAGAGCACTCGCATAGGGCGCGACGACCAGCTCGTCCCCGAGGCCGCGCTTGAGCCCCAGTCCCGGCACCCCGAACGCCTTGTATTGATAGGTGCCATGGCGGTCGACGAGGTTGTAGGCCGACTCCGAGATGCCCCAGGGGACGCCGCGCGCTTCCCCGTAGTCGATCTGTCGCCGCACCGCGAGCCGGCACGACGCATCGAGCAGGGTGTTGGGATGGCTGCGCATCACGAGCAGCGGCATCAAGTACTCGAACAGCGTCGCGCTCCACGACAACAGCACGGGCGCCCCGCGCACGCTCGTCACCGGGCGGCCCAGCCTGAACCAGTGCGCTTCGGGCGCGTCGCCTTTGGCGATGGCGATGAAGCTGGCCAGCCGTGATTCCGACGCGAGCAGGTCGTAGTACGACGCGTCGAGGCGTCCTGGGTTGTCGGCATCGGGCAGCACGTAGCCGACCGAGAACAACTGACGCCTCGGCTCCAGGAGGAACCGGAAGTTCATCCCATCGGCAAGGGCGGTGGCGCGCGCGGCCAGATCGGGGGCGAGGTCGCGAATCCCGACTGCGAGGGTGATGAGCGCGCCCGCCAGGTTGCCACTGTCGACCGTAGAGACGTAGGCCGGCGCCAGCGCGGCCAGCGTACGGGTGTCGTACCAGTTGAGCAGGTGCCCTTCGTGGCGCTGCAACCCCTCGATGGTCGTGAGCGCCTCGTCGATGCGGCGCGTGAGGCCGGCGGCGTCGATGAAGTCGAGGTCATGAGCCGAGAGCGTGGCGAGCAGTCCCAGCCCGATGTTGGTAGGCGAGGTGCGGTGAGCCACCACCAGATCCGGGTGCATCTGCACGTTGTCTGGCGGCAGGAAGTGGTCCTCGGCGGTGACGAACGTGTCGAAATACGCCCAGGTCTTCCGCGCGATCGCGAGCAAGTAGGCGCGGTCGTCAGCGGGAAGCGGTGTGCGGGACGGCGTGATCGGCCGGCTCAGCGCCCATGCGATCCACGGTGCGGCGGTCCACAGGGTGAGCGCCGGCACGGCCACACCCAGCGCCTCGGGGCGAACGGCCGTGACCGCGGCCAGGGTGACCAGCGCCAGACTCGGACTGGCCGCCATGCCGCGGGCGAAGGCACGCAGGCGCACCTGACCGCCCCGTGCGGCGCTCGACGCCGCGGTTTCCCATTCCAGGAGCCGCCGTTGCGTGACGCCGAGACGGATGAGCGTGGTGCCAATTGCGTGCAGACGCTCGGTGGCCTCGTGGGCCATGAACGTGAGCTGAAGACCGGCGCGCACCGCCGACACCTGCAGGTCCTCGATGGACTCGCGCGCAAAGAGTCCCCACGTCTGCCCTCGGCGCGGGCCTCGCAGCGCCGCCAGGGCGCCCGAGACACCCGGAAACATCATCGCCGCCAGGCCCGCGGCCGTCCACACGGCAGGATGCCCCGGCAGCACGGTCCACCCCGCTACCAGGAGCGCGAGGGTGGCTGGTGGCAGCAGGCTGCGGCGCAGGTTGTCGAGGATCTTCCAGCGGGCAATGAGCGGCAGCCGATTGCGGGTGGGGCCGCCGCGCGACGGCACCACGGGAAAGAGCCACCACAGAATCTGCCAGTCGCCGCGCACCCACCGGTGTTGACGCCGGGCGTGCGCCAGCACGCTCGACGGGTAGTCGTCGACGACTTCCACGTCGCTCACAAGGGCCGTGCGCGCGTAGAGCCCCTCGAAGAGGTCGTGCGACAACAGCGCGTTCTCTGGCACCCGGCCCTCGAGCACCGCGGCAAAGGCGTCCACGTCATAGAGCCCCTTGCCGGTGAAGATGCCCTCGGCAAAGAGGTCCTGATACACGTCGGATACGGCGGTCGTGTAGGGGTCGACACCGGTGTGGCCGGCGTAGGTGCGCGCAAAGAGCGAGCCGGCGGCACTCGCCATGGTGACGCTGACACGCGGCTGCAGGATGCCGTAGCCCGAGGTGACGCGTCCAACCTGCGGGTCGATGACCGGCCGGTGCAGCGGGTGCGCGATGATGCCGATGAGCCGTTTGGCGGCGTCGCGAGGCAGACGCGTGTCGGAATCGAGCGTGAGGCAGTAGCGTACCGACGGCAGCACGTCGAGGGCGCCCACTTGCGTCGAGAAGCTGGTGTCGGTCGCGCCGCGCAGCAGGCGGTTGAACTCTTCGATCTTGCCGCGTTTGCGCTCCCATCCAATCCACGCGTCCTCGCCGAGGTTCCATTGCCGGTCGCGGTGGAAGAAGAAGAAGCGAGTGGCGGGGCTCGCGCCGTACTTCAGATTCAGTGCGTCGATCCCGGCGCGCGCGCGGTCCAGCAGGGCGGCGTCCTCCGGTGCGTCACTGTCGCTCGTGTCGGTGAAGTCACTCAGGATCGCGAAGTGGATGCACGGGTCCAGGTTGCCGAGCGCGAGGACCTCGACGTGTTCGACCAGTGCGTCCACCCCCGGCAGGCTGG
>JANNEJ010000487.1:0-2140 GCA_031378585.1 Acidobacteriota bacterium
GGTGGTCGACCAGGGCCCGCTGCGCCCGTCCAGCTCCGCTCGCACACGCCACGCGAACACGGCGTTGAATGGCAGATCGGCCTCGGCCGCCCAGGTCGTCTGGCCTCCTGCCCCTTGACTAATCAGGCGCGATTCCAGCAGCGCACCAGAGCCGTCAAACGCCTCGAGGCGGTACGGCAGCACCACGTTGGCGAAGCGGCCCGACGCGTTGGTGAAGACCAGGGTCGGCCGCGGGCTGTCAATCTGGGCGCCGCCTCGGGGGGACACGATGACCGGTGCCGACACCTTCAGGGTCGAGCCGTCGGGGTTGGCCATCGTGCCGCCATCAACGGCGGTCGGCGAGACCGGGCTCTGGGGTGCTTGCGCACACGCGCCGGCGAAGGTCAGGGCCGTCAGCGTGGTGGCGATCAGCAAACGTGTGTCCATCAGGTGTCCTCGGAAAAAACGTGAAGACCTAGACTCTAGATGGAGTGCTGGAACGAAGAAAAATACAGAATGAAGCCGAGTTAATTAGTTTTTGTCTATGCCGAGGCCTGAACGTCTGTGGCGCGACGTCAGTCGCACAGCGGCGGTAGGGGCCAGCGCTTGGCGTGTCGCCGGTCGACAATATACAGTGTGCGCGACGCCGTGCCTCCGGGATCCGTCCGGAGCTGAGCGAAGACGTCCACGACATGGCATACAACGCATTTCTCGAACGCATCGGACAGGTCAACGACCTCATCAACGCCAAGCAGATCCTGGCCTGGGACGCTCGCACGATGATGCCGCCGGGCGGCGCCGAGACGCGCGCCAAGCAGGAAGCCACGCTCACGGTCATGGCCCGCGACCTCCTAGTCTCAGACGACACTCGCCGGCTGCTCGACCTCGCCGAGGCGGCCACGTCGGCCCTGCCCGCCGAGAGCGTCGAATGCACCAACTGCACGCAGGTCCGCGAGGCCATCGACTATCACCTGCGCATCCCGGGCGCACTCGTCGCCAAGCGCGCCGAGCTGGGCGCGATTGGCCACGAGGTCTGGGCCCAGGCGCGGGCCGCGAGCGACTTTGCCGCCTTCGTGCCTACGCTCGAAGAGACCGTGGCCCTCAACCGTGAGATGGCCGAGTGCATCAGCTACGCGGCGCATCCCTACGACGCGCTGATGCACCGGTTCGAGCCAGGCGAGACGGTGGCCTCGCTGCAGCCGCTCTTTGCCACGCTGCGCGAGGCGCTGCTGCCACTCGTGCGCGCGATCGGCACCCGCGAGGCGCCGCGCATCGACTTCCTGCAGCGCGCCTACCCGAACGCGGCACAGCTCGCGTTTGGCCTCAGCATGGCGCAGAAGATCGGCTACGACCTGCACCGCGGCCGCCTCGATACGACGGTGCACCCGTTTGAAGTGTCGTTCACGCGCAACGACGTGCGCATCACGACGCGCCTCAACGAACGGTGGATGCCGTCGAGCCTGTTCGGCTCGCTGCACGAGGCCGGGCACGCGCTCTACGAGCAGTACGCCGACCCGGCGTTCGTGCGCACGCCGCTGGCCACCGACCTGGTCGGGCTGTACGCCGTGAGCGGCGTCAGCTTCGGCGCCCACGAGAGCCAGTCGCGGCTGTTCGAGAACCACGTCGGCCGCAGTCGCGAGTTCTGGGACCTGAACTTCGCCGAGGCCAAGGCGGCCTTCCCCGACCAGTTGAGTGATGTCGACGTCGAGACGTTCTGGCGCGGCGTCAACAAGGTCGCGCCCGGGCTCATCCGCGTCGAAGCCGACGAGCTGACGTATGACTTCCACATCATGCTGCGCGTCGACATCGAGGCCGCGCTCATCGACGGCAGCCTGAAGGTCACGGATCTGCCCGAGGCGTGGAACGCGAAGATCAAGGAATACCTGGGGCTCGACGTGCCCAACGACCGGCTCGGCGTGTTGCAGGACGTGCACTGGTCCTCGGGCCAGATCGGCACCTTCTGCAACTACACCATCGGCAACGTCATGGCCGGGCAGCTGTTCGAGGCGGCCGTGAAGGACGCGCCCGTGTCGGCGGGGCTTGCCGCCGCCGTCTACACGCCGCTGCGCGAGTGGATGACCGAGCACGTGCATCGCCACGGCCGCCGCTACTCCCGCAACGAGCTGCTCGTGCGTGCCACGGGCCGCACGCTCGACCCGGC
>JANNEJ010000803.1:0-3138 GCA_031378585.1 Acidobacteriota bacterium
CCGCGATCTGATCTGGGTCACGCTGCACACGTCGCTGCTCATGGGCGCGTTCGTGTCGGTCTATCAATCGACGACGTTCTGGTATCCGACACTGCTCTCGACGATGAAGCTGCAGCCGCTGTCGTTTCTGCTGTTGCTGAACGCCGGCGGCTTGATTGGCGCGGTCGTGCTCGGCGCGATGTCCGAGAAGTGGGGCGGACGTCGCGGTTCGGCCACGCTCGGCATGGGGGTGGGCCTGCTCTCGGTGCCGTTGTACCTGTTCTCGTCGAGCCCGTCGCTACTGCTGCTCGGCGCGTGGATGATGGGGTTCTTCGCTGCCGGCGCCTGGGGCATGGTGCCCGGGTACCTGTCGGAGCGCTTTCCCACCGAGGCCCGCGGCGTGGGCACCGGCTTTGCGTATCACGCGGGCGTGGGCATCGGCTCGTATGCGCCGTATCTGATTGGCCGGCTGCAGGACGGCGGCACGAGCCTGAACGTGGCGATGTCGTACTGCATCGTCACGGCGGGGGTGACCTGCGTGGTGCTGCTCTGGCTCGGCCCCGAAACGCGCGGCCGCACGCTGACCTAGTCACCGCTCTTCCAGTTTTCGCGCTCGATCTTCCACGCGCCTTCTTCCTTCACGAGCGCAATGACACCGGTGGCCTTCGCCTTGGTCTCCGCGCTGATGCCCTCGACCTGCAACTCGACGCCGGCGGCCGACGGCGTCTCCTTGACGACCTTGATGTTGATGCGATCGTCGAACATCTTGATCATGTCGAAGCCTTCCTTCTTCTCGTCGGCAGGCGCCTTGGCGATCTGCTCGCGACGGCCCTTGGCCACCCACGGCAGCAGCTCGTCGATCGACGTGGCCTTGTCGAACGCCACGCGGTACGCCAGATAGAAATCGCCGCCCGTCGTGTAGGAGGCGGCCGGCTGCGCGGATGCAGGCGGGCAGGCGGTGAACACGAGGACGAGCACCAGGCTCGCGCGCACGGCGATCTGAGCGGCTCTCATCGACTCTCCTGGACTAGCGCTTGCTCGCGACATTCATCTTCGAGACAAAGCCGTTGGTGCCCGAGTGCTTCCAGGTATGGGTGGTACTGGTGTGCTGGTGCATGACGCTCTTGAATTGCGTGTAGTCCTGCAGCGCAGCGCCGGGCAGGTTCAGCACTTTGATGGCCTGGCCGTTGTAGCCGCGCACGACTTCCATGTCGACCGACGACTCGGGCGTCGAGAACCGCACGCGCGCATCCGTCACCTCCATCGTGATCGGCACCTTGCTGAACGACAGCATGCCCTTGTGGAAGCCGGCAAACGCCAGCGGCAGCAGCGCCTCGACGGCCTTTTCCTGCGCGGGCGTCACCGTGTCGCTCACGTAGATCTTCGACCAGCTGCTCATGGTGAAGGTGACCAGGAACTGCACGCCGGCCAGATCGACCTCGCCGTAGCGACCCGAGTCGATCGAGATCATCCGGTTGCCTTCGCAGGGATTGCGGTTGGGGGCGCCGCCGAAGTTGCACGGGCACGAGATGGTGCAGCTGCAGCTCTCGGCCACGGTGGCCGACAGGTTCCACGCGGGCGTCTGCGCTCGGGCAGGCACCTCGAGCACGAGCAGAGCAACGGTGAGAAGAGCGCCACAGATTCGCATGCCGAGCCTCCAGGGACCGAGTTCGGCACAGCGTGTGCGATCCGCGGCGGGCGTGTCAACGCCGTCCGGGGGGCCTGTCAACGGGGGGCCCTGGCGGGGGATCCCGTACACGCGATCGCCGTGGGCTCGATGGCGCGCGAGTCCACGGCGGGCGCGTCGTCGGAACTCTAGAACGCGGTCCTGGACTGAATGGCTTCCAGGTAAGCGACGAGCGCTTCGAGGCGCGTCTTGACGACGCCGGGGTCAGCGCCACCCGCCGAACGGGCGAACACGTCGCCCCACACCGGCATGTCGGGCCCGCCGTGGCCCTTCACGGGCTCGCGCCCGTCGATCATCTTCAGCACCAGATCCTTGGGAAACACGCCCTTGTTGCGCTTGGCGATCTCGGTGAGATCGCTCGGGCGCTTGCGCATCGAGTCGGCCAGGGGCCCGTCGCCCTTGGCGCTCGTGCCATGGCACGCGGCGCAGTAGGTACGGAACAGGTAGTCGCCGGTCGCGGCGGCGGCGGATTGGCCTTGCGCCTGCGCCTCGGACGCCAGCAGCACGCCTGCAAGCGAGAAGCCGGCTACCGCCAGCGTACGACGAGTGCGATGGGTCCACGTGCTGGTCATAACTCCTCCTCGGCCTTCGCGATGTGCCTCATGGCTGCCACGCTCTCGCCTGACAACGAGGTGGTTCGCACGTCTCGTGCCAATGCCGAAGCCCGCGCCAAACGAGCCAATCAAGGGCCGCGCCGGCTGCGCCGCGGGGACTCCCCCACCCGGGCGTGGATTTTTCAGCGGGTCGGAGTAGTGTGTCTGCAGAATGGCGGCCGGCCTCACGCGACGAAACTTCCTGGCGGTGGCGGCCGCCGCCGTGCCACTGGGTCGAGCTTTTGGCTCGACGCCGGCGGCTGGGGCGCAGGACCGCCCAGCCGACGTGGTCGTGGTGGGCGGCGACCCGGCCGCCTACGCTCTCGTGTTCCGGCTGGCGCAGGACCGCACGCTGCAGGTCACCCTGGTGGACGACGCGCCGCCGTGGCGCCGCGGCGCCGGGCCGGCGGCGGACACCTCGGTGGCCGATCTGGAGCCCTTCGTGCGCGGCCACGAGGTGTGTTTCAACGCCTGGCGCGACCGCGGCAATCCCGGGTGGGGCTACGCCGATGTGTTGCCCTTCTTCAAACGCCTCGAACGCTACGAGGTCGGAGCCAGCGCCACGCGCGGCGGCGACGGGCCCCTGTCGGTCGCGCACTGCTGGGACCCGCATGCCGCGCATCGTGCGTTCCTGATGGCGTGCGTGCCGAGCGGGTACATGCAGGACTCGCGGCACGACTTCAACGGCGCGCGCTCCCAGAGCGTGGCGGGCTACTACCAGAAGGCGATCCTCGACGACCATCCGCACACGCTCGAGGCCGCCTTCCTGGCGCCCGTGCGCACGCAGGCCAACGTGGCGGTCACAACCGGCGGATACGTGAGCCGCGTCGTGATGGATCGCACGCGCGCGGTCGGCGTGGAGTACGTCGTGGGTGGCAT
>JANNEJ010000504.1:0-3143 GCA_031378585.1 Acidobacteriota bacterium
CAGCCGTAGGCATGACCGCATCGTAACAGGCGGGCCGGCCCGGCAAGCCGCGTTGCCTTCCGAAACTCTGGCCGTTGGCCGATACTTGCAGGGCCGAATGTTTTCGAGAGCGCCTGTCTTCGAGAGAGCCATGAAACTACGTCAGCTCGCCTGCCTCGCGGTTGCCGCGCTGGCTGCTCTCGTGCTCGCACCGGCCTGCTCGAGCGCGCCGCCAGTGCCGGCCGGCCCGCGTGTGCAAGACCGACCTCTGCGGATCGGGCCACCGGCGATCGCCGGCGTGGATGGTCCCGTGGGCGTCACCGAGATCGACACGCCGGCGCAGCCATGGGTCGGCAATCCACCCATCGTGCGTACCACGGCCGACATCATGGCCGAGGCTGCGCGCACGCCGGCCGTGTCGCTTGACCTGAAGCGTCCTCGGTTTCAGAAGATTCGTCCCGACCGCCGCAACCTGCCGCAGAATCCTCACGCGCTGCCGGACTCAGGGGCTCCGCGCTTCGACCGCCGCGCGAGCCCCAGCGTGTCACACACGGTGTCGGCGCCAACCGCCGACGTGGCTACGCTGGCCGACACCAACTCATTGCCGCCAGACACCATGGGCGACGTGGGGCCCACCCAGTATCTGGCGGGCGTCAACGGCCGCATCCGTACCATCAGCAAGATCACGGGCGTGGCCGACGGCGTGCTCAATGTCGACATCGACGGGTTCTTCTCGAGCGTGAGCAACGGCGCCGGCACGTCCGACCCGCGCGTGCGCTACGACCGGCGCACCAGTCGCTGGTTCGTGCTCATCATCAACGTGGCCATCCCGAATCGCAACCTGCTCGCCGTGAGCAACAGCGCCACGATTGCGCCAAGCACACAGTGGACGTACTTTCAGTGGACCAACACGCGCACGCAGGGTGGGGTGGGTGGCGCGGCGTCGTGCCTGGGCGACTATCCCACGCTGGGCCTCGACGAGGACGCGCTCTACATTGGGGTCAATCAGTTCTGCGGCGCTAACGTGAACGCGCTCACGTTTGACTCCACGTCGCTCTACGTGCTCAACAAGCAGGCGCTCGTCGGCGGCACTCTGTCGATGGTGCAGTTTGACGGCGTCCTGCCCAGTAGCTCCAGTAGCGGCATCTACACACCGCAGGGCGTCGACAACTTCGACGCAAACACCAACGCGGGCTACTTCATCGGCGTCGACAACGCGAGCTTTGGCACGCTCATCGTGCGCCGCGTTTCGAATCCAGCTGCGGCGCCCAGCCTGTCGAGCGACATCCTGGTGAACGTGCCGCCAACAGGTTTCCCGATCGACGTGCCGCACCAGGGAGGCGTCGCGCCGCTCGACGGCCTCGACGACCGCCTGCTGCAGGCCGTCATCCGCAACGGCCGTCTGTGGACCGCCCATCAGATGCAGGTCGACGCGTCTGGCGCCGCCTCGGGTAGCGGCGGGCGCAACGGAGCGCGATGGTACGAACTCGGCAACCTCGGCGCGACGCCGTCGGTCGTGCAGTCGGGCACCGTGTTCGACAGCGCCGCCGCCACGCCGCTGAGCTACTTCATGGGAGCCATCATGGTGAATGGCCAGGGACACGCCGCGTTCGGCATGACTCAGGCCGGTGCTGCCGCACGAGTCAACGCCGTTGTGACCGGCCGTCTCGCCGGCGACCCGGCGGGCACGATGAACGCCCCGGTTGCGTTCAGCAACAACACGTCGTTTGCCTACAACGTGCAGACGGGCGTCACCGACCAGCGCTGGGGCGACTACTCGTACACGAGCGTCGATCCCGACGACGACATGACGCTCTGGACCCTGCAGCAGTATGTGAACGCCAACAACTCCTACGCAGTGCGCCTCACGCGCCTGCTGGCGCCGCCGCCGGCCGTGATCACCGCGGTGTCTCCCCTGAACGTGGCTCCAGGGCTGACGGCTGTGGTGGTGACGGTCACGGGTGCCGCCACCGGCGGCCGCGGCTTCTTCGATCCGGGCGCCGGCTTTGTGCGTCGGCTCTCGGCGTCGTTCAGTGGGGCGGGTGTGACGGTGACAAACGTCGTGGTCAACAGTCCCACGTCGCTCACGCTGACCCTGAACACCGTCGGTGCCCCCCTTGGCGCGCGCACCGTCACCGTGACGAATCCCGACGGACAGACGTCGTCGCTTGCCGGGGCGCTCGTGATTGGCGAGAATCAGCCGCCTGCGTTCGGAACAGTGCCGGCCGACCGCACGCTCTTTGTGGTGGGCGGCGGCGGGTCCACAGGCCCGATCGCGTTTACGGTAAGCGACCCCGAGAGCGCGCCAGTGATCATGACGGCGACGTCGTCGAATCCGGCCGTGATCCCCGCGCCGGGCATCGTGCTCGGCGGCACCGGCATCAACCGCTCCGTGACGATCACGAGTTCGGGCGTGCTCGGCGCGTCGACCATCACGCTCACCGCCAGTGACGGCGCGGTGACCCCGCTTACTGCGACGACGAGCTTCGTGGTCACGGTCAGTCCATCGGTCTCGTCGAGTGCGCCTCAGAATCTGACCGCGACCGTGATCCGCAATCTGGTGGTGTTCTCGTGGCAGGCGCCGTCATCCGCCGCCAGCGAGCCCGTAACCGGCTATCGCCTGGACGCGGGCTTCGGGCCGGGGGAAACCGTTGGCACGCTCGCACTCGGCAACGTGCTGGTCCACTCGCTCACCGCGCCGAGCGGCGTGTTCTTCGTGCGGTTCCGCGCGCAGACCGCCGCAGGGTTCAGTCTGCCCTCGAACGAGGTGCAAGTGGCCACCGGCGAAGCGGCGCCGCCGCTTGCGCCGCGCGCGCTGCTGGCTACCGTCCAGGGTACGCAGGTGTCGATGCAGTGGACCGAGAATCCACAGGGCCCCGTGATCGTCGGCTACCAACTGCAAGCCGGCACCGCCGCCGGATTGGCGAATCTCGGGGTCCTGCCGCTGCCGGCCACCGCGCGCACCTTCTCAGTGAACGCCGCGCCGGGCACGTACTTTCTGCGGGTTGTGGCGGTGAATGCGGCAGGTGCAGGTACGGCGTCGAACGAGACGGTGGTCGTCCCTGGCCCCGGCACATGCACCGTGCCCGCGGCGCCCCTGGCACTGGTCGCTGGAGTGGCCCCAAGCGTGCTGAGCGTGCGATGGGACGCCGCCCAGACCGGGG
>JANNEJ010000506.1:0-2540 GCA_031378585.1 Acidobacteriota bacterium
CCTGTTTCTGGCACGAAGATCTTCGCCATCATCAGCGTGCCAGGCGCGGTCATGATGACCGCCGTAAGCAGATGGCGCGCCTCGATGCCGAACAGGATGTAGGCGGCCATGATGCCGCCAGAGATGTGCGCCATGCCCGAGGTCATCACCGTCATCAGCTCGGAGCGCGTCATCTCGGGAAGATACGGGCGAATCGTGAGGGGCGCTTCGGTCTGGCCCATGAAGATGCTGGCGGCCACGTTGAGCGACTCGGCGCCACTGGCCTTCATGAAGCGGCGCATGCCCACCGCGAAGAGCCGCACCACCAACTGCATCACGCCCAGGTAGTAGAGGATGGCGAAGAGCGCGGCGATGAAGATGATGGTCGGCAGCACCTGGAACGCAAACAGCACCGAGTAGCGGGCGCCTTCGGCGCCAAGCACCGCGGTCATGATGCGCGGCCACGCTTCCTTGTCGCCGAGCGGGCCGAACACGAACGCCGCGCCCACGTTGCCGAAGTCGAGCAGGCGGTTGATGCCCTGGCCGAGGAAGACGAACAGCTGCTGGCCGGGCGTGGTCTTCAGCACGAGCAGCGCAAACAGCATCTGCAGGCCGAGGCCCCATGCCACGGTACGGCGGTCGATGGCGCGACGGTTGGTCGAGGCGCAGTAGGCGATGGTCAGGATGACGAGCAGGCCCACCAGTGACTGCACCTTCGGCGCCTGCGCGGCATACGCCGTCAGCGCCGCGGCCGCGGCCACCGCTAGGGCGCCGCCCACGACCATCAGGTCCTGCCTGGTCCAGGGCTGCGAGGGCTCGCTCGACGCGGGTGCTGTGCTCATGCGCCGCAAGAGGATTCGGGGCAGCCCCGCCATTACAAGTGCTGGGGTTGGCCGCAGACTGGTGGTTTCGCCCAGGAGCGGAATACTCGGAGCCCTGTGTCCCACGCAAATCACGAACGCAAGCTGCTGCCCCTGTCCCTGACCGCCCTCGGCGTGGTCTACGGCGACATCGGCACGAGCCCTCTCTACGCCATGCGCGAGTGCTTCTTCGGGTCGCACGCCGTGCCGCCGATCCAGGAGAACGTGCTGGGCGTGCTGTCGCTCATCATCTACTCGCTGCTGCTGGTCATCTCGCTGAAGTACGTGGCGATTGTGATGCGGGCCGACAACCACGGCGAGGGCGGCATCCTGGCCCTCACCGCGCTGCTGCCGTCGCGCGAGACGCCCGGCCGGCGCACACCGGTGCTGGTGCTGCTCGGCATCTTCGGGGCCGCGCTGCTCTACGGCGACGGCATGATCACGCCCGCCATCACCGTGCTGAGCGCGATCGAGGGCCTGAACGTGGCGACGCCGGTGTTCGAGCACTACGTCGTGCCGATCACGGTGGCCATCCTGATTGGCGTCTTCGCCATCCAGCGCCACGGCACCGACCGCGTCGGCCGGCTGTTCGGCCCGGTGATGCTGGCGTGGTTCGTGATCATCGCCGTACTTGGCGTGGGCTGGCTCATGACGGCGCCGGTCGTACTCACCGCCGTGGACCCGCGTCATGCGGTGGCGTTCTTCCAGGACCACGGCTGGCACGGCGTGGCGGTACTCGGCGCGGTGTTTCTGGTCGTGACCGGCGGCGAGGCGCTCTACGCCGACATGGGCCACTTCGGCAAGCGGCCGATCCGCCTGGCGTGGTTTGCGCTGGTGCTACCGGCGCTCGTGCTCAACTACTTCGGTCAGGGCGCGCTGCTCATCGGGAACCCGGCGGCCGCGGCCAACCCGTTCTTCATGATGGCGCCGGGTCTGCTGCTCCTGCCCATGGTGGTGCTGGCGACGTTCGCGGCCATCATCGCCTCGCAGGCGCTCATCTCGGGCGCGTTCTCGCTCACGCAGCAGGCGGTGCAATTGGGCTACTCACCGCGCATGGCCATCGACCACACGTCGTCGGCCGAGGCCGGCCAGATCTACGTGCCCCAGGTGAATTGGGCGCTCATGGTCGCCACACTTGCAATCGTGATTGGCTTCAAGACCTCGACGAGCCTGGCGGCCGCCTACGGCATCGCCGTCACGCTCACGATGATCATCACGGCGCTGTTGCTTCATACGGTCGCGATCGAGCGCTGGAAGTGGCCCAAGGCGCTGGTCTTCGCCATCACCGGCCTTTTTCTCTCCGTCGATCTGTTGTTCTTCGGCGCCAACGCCCTCAAGATCGCCCAAGGCGGCTGGCTACCGCTCGTCATCGGCGGATTGATCTTCACCTTGATGACCACGTGGAAGACGGGCCGCCGGGTGGTGGCGGATCGTCTCTCGGCCCGGTCAGAACCGCTCGAAGCCTTCCTGGCACGGCTCGAAGACTCGCCGCCGGCTCGCGTGCCCGGCACTGCCGTGTTCATGACCGCGCAGCCACGCGGCACGCCGCCTGCGCTCACGCACAACCTGCGCTACAACAAGGTGCTGCACGAACACGTGGTGACGCTGCTCGTGAAGACCATGCCGTGGCCGTACGTGGAGGAAGATGAACGCGTCAGCATCAAGCCGATGGGCGACGGCATCTTCGATGTGACGCTCTAC
>JANNEJ010000525.1:0-4207 GCA_031378585.1 Acidobacteriota bacterium
GTACTCGATCATCGGCGTCGCGCAACCCACGATCTACTACGTGAGGCAGGTCTCTGCTTCCTCTGCCCCGGCAGCCATACTGTATAAGCTGCTGCACTACACCGATAGCCACGACTGACCCCCGAGCGTGACGCTTTGCCTTGCATTGCGACCAGCGTTCTCCTAGAGTTCAGCCCGTCGTCACCACGTCCGATTCTTGCTCGACCAGATTGATGGGAGGATTGCATGAGTGCACTCGTGGCTCTGATGTTGCTCCAGGACCAGCCGGAAATTCCGGCCGCCGCCATTGGGGCGGGCATAGGCGTGATGGTGTTCGGGCTCGCCGTGGGCGTCGCGCTGATCGCGTCGGTGTGGACGGTCTTCACGAAGGCGGGGAAGCCGGGATGGGCCGCCATCGTGCCGATCTACAACCTCGTCGTCCTCCTCGAGATCGTCGGAAAGCCCATCTGGTGGATCGTGTTGATGCTCATTCCCCTGGTCAATTTCGTCGTGGGCGCCATCGTGTCGGTCGAGCTCGCGCGCCGGTTCGGAAAAGGCGCGGGATTTGGAATTGGCCTGCTGCTGCTGTCGCCGATCTTCTATCCGCTGCTCGCCTGGGGCGACGCGCGATATGAAGGTTAGGCGCCGGTCGCCTTCCACGCCTTTAGTATCGCCGTCTCCTGCTCCGCCGTCAGCACATAGCGTGGCTTCGCGCGCAGGGCCTCGGGCACGGCGTCGCTCTGCCGCCAGGCCAGCGTGTTGCGCGCGGTGGCAAGCAGTGGACGATACGTCAGCCCGGCCGCCAGTGCCTTGCGGTTGCTGATGCGCATGTGTCCCAGTTCGTCGCCCTCGGCCAGCACCCACGGAATCGCCTCGATCAGGCCGCCTGCGTCACCCGGGGTCGGCGTCCGCAGCGGATACCGCGACAGCCACGCGTAGTCTTCAATCCACGTGAAGCTCGTGCCGGCCGGCGCGAGCTTCGCCAGCTGGTCGATGAACTGCGTCAGCGTCTGCGGGGCGGCGGGACCAACGGCGTTGTACGTGCCGGTGGCGCGCTCCTCCATCAGCCGTACCATCCACGCCGCCAGGTCACGCACGTCGATGTACTGCACGACGTCGGTCTTCTTCCCGGGCACGAGCACCTCGCCGCCACGGGCCATGCGCACCGGCCAGTAGGTGAACCGGTCGGAGGTGTCGCCCGGGCCTACGATGTAGCCGGGACGCACGACGAGGTGACTGCTGGGGAAGCCCGCGCGCGCGGCGTTCTCGCTTTGCGCCTTCATCACGCCGAAGCTGGGCGGATCCTGCGGCGGCGTATCGGCGAGTACGACCGGACCGTCCTCGGGAATATCGACCGTGCGATACGGCCAGTACGCGCCGGTGGACGACACGTACACGAACTGGCCGGCCGAGCCGGCGAGCGCCGCCACGGCCGCGCGGGTCCTCGGCACGCTGTTGGCCGTGTCCACCACCATGTCCCAGGTGCGGCCCTTCAGGCTCGCATAGGCGTCGGGCTGCGAGCGGTCGCCGCGCAGCGCCTCCACGCGGGTGAAGTCTTCGGTGTTCTGGGTCGGCGCGCGCCGTCCGCGGTTCAGCATCGACACCTGGTGCCCACGCGCCAACGCCGCGTGCACGAGGTGCGGGCCAAGGAAACCGGTGCCGCCCAGCATGAGAATCCGGCGCGGTTGCTGTGCCAGGGCACGCCCAATCGGCAAGGCGCCCGCGGTCACGGCCGCGATGCCCAGCTGCAGGACGTGCCGTCGGGTGCGCATGGGACGAGGGTAGCACCGCTCGAGCGGGTGGGACGAAACGTGTGATCGCAGCGACTTCCTTCCGGTGACGCGCCCCCCTCTGCAACCACCTCGGCCCCAAATACCAACGCTGCGCCGGGCACATTCCTGGCACCATGCTCACAGGTGGCACGCATCCTCGGAAGCATCGTCGTTTGTCTGTGGCTCCTGTGGGCGGCGGAAGCCTGGACGCAGGCTCCCGACACCCTTTACGACTTCTTGCAACAGCAGATGGGGTTGTCGGCAGCGGACTTCTCCGCGTTGCGGCAGGGACGCGTGGTGGGCACGGTGCCCACGGCGCTCAATCCGCGAGAGATTGCGGCCTTCGGCGTCGTGCGGGTCAACGCGCCGATTCGGACGCTCGCCGGCGCGCTGGTCGACATCGAGACCTACATGCGCGGCGAGGCGGTGCTCGAATCGGGCCGCTTCAGTAACCCGCCCGCACTCGCGGACCTGAAGGGACTGACCGTACAAGACGCCGACCTCGACGCCTTGCGGGTGTGCCGCGTGGGGAACTGCGGACTCAAACTGTCAGCCGCAATGATCGAGCGCCTTCACCGCGAGGTGCCCTGGTCCGCAGCCGACTGGCGGGCGCAGGCCACTGCCCGCCTCAAGCAGATGTTGGTGGACTACGTGACCGTGTACCTTCACGACGGCACTGCCGCCCTGGCCGAGTATGTGGACAAGGCGTTGGCGGTGAAGCTCGCCGACGAGACGCGGTCGCTGGTATCGGCGTCGCCGTATCTGAAAGATCACGCTCCGGAGTTCCTCGGCCACCTGGGGCGCCCGGCAACGACGGCGCCGCTGGCCGGCACGACCCGAGTGATCTACTGGGCGAAGGAGCAGTTCGGCTTCAAGCCCACCATCACGATCTCCGACGTGACGACCTACCAGCCCGGCGCTGGCCCGGCGGGCACCATCTTGGTGGCCACGACCCAGCTCTACGCCACTCACTACTTCGAGGCGTCGGTGGCACTCACGGTGGCAACCACGACCGGTGGGCCCCCAGCCCAACCGGGGTTCGACCTGCTCTACATGCACCGCTCGCGCATCGACTCGCTGCGCGGCGGCTTTGTGGGACTGAAGCGCTTCACTGCCGGGCGGCGCCTTCGCAACCGGCTGGAGGCCATTCTCCAGCAGCACAAGACACACGTCGAAAAACAGGCAACAGGTGCCGGTCACTGACGTGTTCCCAAGGGCGGATGGTGCCCGCCTCGCCCACCCTGTCGGTGCGCTGCTCGATACCTCCGGCCTGCTACACTGGAGTCCATGTTCATGCGTATCTGTGCTGCCGTCGTCCTGGGATTGGCTCTGCTATCGCCCGCGCTGCTGCGCGCGGACGTAAAGACGCAAGAGCGCACGCAGGTGAAGTTCGAAGGTGCCCTTGGGCGAATGTTCAACATGTTCGGCGGCAAGGGCGCTCGCGAGGGCGTGGTCAACACGGTGGCCCTGAAGGGCAACCGGATGCTCTCGACCACCGGCGACACCGGGCAGATCATCGACCTCGACGAGGAAAAGGTCTACGACCTCGACCTGAAGGGCAAGAGCTACACCGTCGTCACCTTCGCCGAGATGCGGCGCCGGATGGAAGAGGCGATGGCCAAGGCCAAGAAGGACGCCGCCGCGGCCAAGCCAGAGCCGGCGCCCGAGAAAGACAAGCCCGCGAGCACCCAGCCCAAGAAGGAATACGACGTCGACTTCACGATCACCAGCGGCGCTGGCGCGAAACAGGTAGCCGGGCTCGACACCAAGGAATCGGTGGCCACCGTCACGGTGCGCGAGAAGGGCAAGACGCTCGAGGCCGGCGGCGGGCTCGTGCTGGAGACGCACATGTGGATGACACCGAAGGTGCCGGCGCTGCAGGAACTGAATGCGTTCCGCGCCCGCTATGCCGAAAAGGTCTATGGCCCGAAGATGGCCCAGGCCGCCGGCGCGCCGAGCATGACGCAGGCCGTGGCGATGTATCCGCAGATGCAGGATGCCATGGCCAAACTGGCGCAAGAGGGCAAGAAGCTCGACGGCACGCCGCTGCTCACCGAGATGATCTTCCTGGTGGCGGCGCCGCCCGGCGGCGAGTCGGCGCAGACGTCGGAACCGGCGCCAGGACTCGGTGGCCTGCTCGGCGGCCTTGGCCGCATGCGAGGCAAGAAGAACGACGCGCCGGCGCCCGCCGCGGCCGCCGCGGCTCCGGGCCGGGCTACGGTGCTGACGACCACGACCGAAACGCTGCAGATCGCGCCAGCAGCCACGGCCGACGACGTGGCGCTGCCGGCCGGTCTGAAGCTGAAGCAGTAGCTACGCAAACGGCTGGTCGAGGGCCGGGCTCGGCTGCGAGAAGAACTTCGGTCCGGCCTCGGTGATGTAGAGGCAGTCTTCGAGGCGGATCCCGAACTCGCCATAAATGGCGATCATCGGCTCGTCGCTGAAGCACATGCCGG
>JANNEJ010000527.1:0-10926 GCA_031378585.1 Acidobacteriota bacterium
CGAGCGGCGCGGTGATCTCGTAGACGCCGAGACGGGTGCCAGGAGGCCAAACGGCAGGAATGATAGCAGTTGCGGTCGCGAGGAGGCGGTTAGTTTAGTCCTGGCACACGGCCTGGCAAACCGCAGGTGGACTATCTACAAGTCGGCAGGCTGAAGTCCTGTCCGCTTCGCGATCCTCGCAGCCATTGCCGGACCGATCTCTTCATCCCCGTGAAACGCGAAGACGAAATCTGGCCATCCCTCGCGGGCGAGCGTCTGATGCGAACCTGACTGTCGTTTGATCCGCCAACCGATTCGCAACAGCGCGGCAAGAACGCGCCGTGCTTTGGCGGCAGGCCAGTTGCTCACGCGGCTTGGAAGGTCACGTTCAGAAACTCGCCAGGCGCTTCCTGGTGTTCGAGACGCTCCGCCAAGACGCGTAACGCGAGCGCCTGCACCTTCGCCACGGCCTCCGGTTGATTGGCGCCGTAGCAGAGCACGCCAGCGAGGTCGGGAACCTCGGCGACCCACCGGCCATCCTGCTCGCGTTCGAGCTCGATCTTGAAGATCACAAGGGCACTCTAGCACCCGAGTGGTTGCCCAACAAGCGGCTGTTACTTCTTCACCTCGGGATTCCAATGCTGGATCAGCGTGATCGGTGCAGCGTCGCCCGGCAGCTCCGTGTTGATGAGGAAGCGCCCGTCGGGGGCAACGTCGTACTGCCGCCCGGCCTGCGCGTCCACACCGCCGCCCACGATGCGCGTGGGAAACAGCACCACCGGCGCGCCGGGTGCGAGCGTCGCGCCCACGACCGTGATCGACACCGTCATCATGTCTCCCGCCGGGTTCAGGTAGTACAGCGCCTTGCCGTCGGGCCGCCACACAGGCATGATGCCGCCCGCCGCGGACACCAGCCACTGACCTCCCCCCGCGCCAGGCGTGTCCGCCGACGCCTCTGGCGTAGGCGGAACGAACGGCCGCACGTAGACTTCGTCCCGCCCCGAAGCGTCGGACTGGTAGGCCACCCACCGGCCGTCCGGCGAGAAGGCACCCCACGTCTCGAGGAACGGCGTCTTCAGAAACACCGACGGCGTGTGATCGCCGACCATCGGCACCATCCAGAGGTCGGCGTTCGCCTGCGAGTCGGTGCGCATATACAGCACAAAGCGCCCGTCCGGGGACCAACTGGTGGGAGTCATGATCTGGTCGGCGGCGGCGAGGCGCTCTTCCACGCCCCCGCCGTTCGTCAGCATCTGATAGAGATCACCCGGGCCCGTGCGGCTCGCGCGGAAGACGATCCGGGCGCCGTTCGGCGACCAGACGGGAAAGAGATCACGCGCCGGATCGAACGTCATCCGACTCTGGCGGGTCCCGTCGAGGAGCCAGAGGTCGGGGTTGCCCTGCGCCTGACGCTCCACCGCCACGCGGCGCCCGTCGGGGGACACGCGGGGATTTCGAGTACTGCCATCCGGGTCGCCGACTGTCTCGAGCGCCGCACCCGACGGGTCCACCCACCGCAGTTGCCGCGCGGCCTCTCCGCCAGTTCGGTAGGCCACCAGCCCCGGCGCCGTCATCGACCAACCGGCAGAAAGATTGTTGGCGGTGAGCCGCACGCCGTCGGCCAGTGTCACGGGGTCGCCGGCGAGCGTGCGCCCCTCCAGGTCGAGCCGCTGGGCCACGAGCGTGCTCGCCCGCCCCCAGATCAGCCATCCACCTCCGCCAAAGCCTTCGGCGGACCGAGGGCCGCTGCTACCCGACGCGGCGCCAGGACCGGCGGGCAGATACCCGACCTGGCTCAGGTCGGGCGTCAGCCGCGTCGGGGCGCTCCCGTCGAGCGCGCCCAGGTAGACGCCGGCCACATCCGGCGCGCCTTGCGCCGCGAACAGGATCCGGCGCCCGTCAGGCAGAAAGAACGGCCCGCGGTGGCCGGCCTGCTGAGGGCCGAGCGTCGTCACGGCGGTCACCGGCCCCCCGGTGGCCGACACACGCAGCAGGGGACTTGCATTGCTTGGCGCAAACACGATGACCCCTTCAGTGTTCCACGTTCCACCCCTCCCGCGGGTGACCGGGGCCAGGGTTTGCGGGGCGCCGCCCCCAAGGTCGAGTCGTTTCAGCGGACCAGGGACGAAGAACCCGATGGATCGGCCGTCGGGCGACCAGAACGGCCAGGTCGCACCTTCGGTGCCCGCCAGCGGCTGCGCGGTCGTTGCGCTTAGCGACCGCACCCACAGGCGGGAGGCGCCATCCCCAGACGCGACGAACACGATCTGCCGGCCGTCGGGCGACAGCGCAAACGACGTCGGCTCGTCGGTGGTGGGCGTGCTGATCTCGGTGCGCGTCTCGGGCGGCGCAGGCGCTGGCGTCTCGCGCAGATGCCGCACGGCAGGAAGAGCGAGTGCGACCATCCCCATCGCCGCAATGCCTGCCACCACCCACGCCAGCCGTCGGCCTGACGATGGCGGGACCACCGCCGTCGTCTGCGGCGCGGCCGTCTCGAACGCGCCGTCGAGCGCGAGGCGCACGTCGCCCATGTCCCGCAGACGCTGACGGGAATCCTTGACGAGGCACCGTGCGACGAGGGAGCGCACGCGCGCCGGCGTCGCTGGCGGCAGCGTGGCCAGGTCCGGCTCGCGCTGCAACACCCGCGACAGCACGTCGGCCACAGCGTCGCCGCCAAAGGCCTTGGCGCCCGTCAGCATCTCGAACAGGAGGGCGCCAAACGCCCAGATGTCCGCCCGCTTATCCACGACCTTGCCGCGCGCCTGCTCGGGACTCATGTAGGCGGCGGTCCCGAGAATCATCCCCGCCTGCGTCATCGCCGGCGTCGTGATCGTGGGCGACTGCGACACGTTGGGCGACGACCCCGCGGGCGGGTCCATTGCCTTCGCCAGGCCGAAGTCCAGCACCTTCACCGTGCCGTCGCTGCGCACCTTGATATTCGCGGGCTTCAGATCGCGATGGATGATCCCCTGCTCGTGCGCGGCCTCGAGCGCCTCGGCGATCTGCTTCGCGATCGGCAGCACCTCATCGAGCGCCAAGACGGGTGCCGGGGGTGAGGGCCAGCGTGTGATCCCAGGTAGCTGCGCGTCAGGAACGTGCTTCCGACGCTTGATAGCGGCGGATTTGAATCGTGTGCTGTCGCTCTCGGGTGCGAGCGATGTCGAATGACGACTGCATCCGCATCAGCGTGTCCATCTTGACACCGAATGCCTGCTCGATGCGCAGAGCCATGTCGCCGGAGAGGTCGGCGTGGCCGTTGAGCAGATTCGACAGCGCCGGACGAGACACGCCGAGCACCTTCGCCGCCGCGGCGACCGACAGGCCAAGCGGCTTGATGACTTCCGTGGCCAGAAAGGCACCCGGGTGCGGCGGCTTCAACATGCGCGGCGCGCGCGTCGTGCTAGTGGTAGTCCTCATAGTTCACATCCAGAATTTCGCCTTCAACCACGTCCACCCTGAACGTCAGACGCCAGTTGCGCGTGACGTGAAGACTCCAGGCGCCTTTGCGATCCCCGCTCATCTGGTGCGCCTTCCACACCGGGATCGTGTGCAGTTCGTCGACGCTCTCCATGTCCTGGAGGAACGCCAGCATCTTTCGCAGCTTGTCCGCGGCATCAGCGGGAAGTCCCTTCGGGTTGTCTTCGGCGTACAGGCGCCGCAGGCCCTTGTGGAGGAATCCTCTGATCCGCACGGCGTAAAGTGTAGCGTGTCACGTTACGCATGGCAACCAGAACGTCCCGAGTGGCGTTGGCTACTGCTTCCCTTCGGGCCGCCAATTCATGATCGGCGTGATCGGCGCGGCGGCGCTCTCGAGTTCGGTGTTGATGAGAAACCGTCCATCTGGGGCCACGTCGTACTCCCGAAACCCTTGAGGCGACACGCCACCGCCGAAGATGTTGGTCGGAAAGAGCACGACGGGCGTGCCCGGAACGACGCCGCTCCCGGCAACGGCAATCGGTGCGGCCATCATCGCGCCCGCCGGGTCGATGTAATACAGCTCCTGACCATCAGGTCGCCACACGGGAAGGAAGCCACCCGCCGTGGAGACTTGCCACTGGCCCCCTGCCACCCCGGCCTGTGGCGAAGGGGGAACGAACGGCCGCACGTAGACTTCAGTCCGTCCCGATTCATTCGCCTGCAGGTAGGCCACCCAGCGGCCGTCCGGCGAGAACGCGCCGCCGGCTTCTCCGAAGGGAGTCTTCAGAAACACCGACGGCGCACGTCCTCCCAGCATCGGCACGACCCAGAGGTCGGCCTCCGCCCGCGGGTCGACGCTGTAGTAGATCAGGAAGCGACCGTCCGCCGACCAACTGCTGGGGACCTTGGTCTGGTCGGAGGCCACGATCCGCTCCTCCGAGCCCGCGCCGCTCGCGAGTTTCTGGTAGAGGTCGCCTACACCGGTCCGACGCGACATGAACACGAGGCGGGTGCCGTCGGGGGACCAGACGGGACGAGTCTCAGAAGCCGCGTCGAACGTGAACCGGCTCGTGCGCGTGCCGTCCAGCAGCCAGAGGTCGGTATTGCCCTGCGCCGTGCGTTCCACGACCACGCGACGACCGTCAGGAGACACGCGGGGGTTGGAGAGCGTGGCGTCCGGGTCGCCGATGGTGCCCTGCGCCGTGCCCACACGGTCGAACCACGTCAATTTCCGCTGGCCGCCTGTGCCCATCCGGTAGGCCACCAGTCCCGACGCCGCCACCGAGACGGCGCTGAGATTGTTGGCGTCAACGCCCACCCCGTCGGCCACCGTCACCGGCTCGCCTGTGAGAGCGGCCTTGTCCACATCCAGCCGTTGAGCCACGAGCGTCTGCGTGCCCGCCCGCACCCACAGAAGCCAGCCGCCTTCGCGGGACGCTTCGGCGCCCCCAGGCCCCGAGGGCAGCCACACCCCACCACCGGCGGCCGGCGTCAGCCGCGTCGGGGCGTTGGCATCGAGCGCGCCGAGATAGAGATCCCGGCCATGTCCGGATCACCGCGCTGAAAGAACAGGAACCGGCGGCCGTCCGGCAGAAACGACGGCGCGAAATGGCCCAACTGGCGGGGGCCAAGCGTCGTCACCGCTGCCGCCGGGCTCCCTGTGGCTGACACGCGCATCAAGACCGTCGTCCGGCTCGGTGCAAAGACGATGACGCCGTCCGCACTCCACGTTCCACCGGCGCCGTAGCTGGCCGGCGCCAGCGTCTGCGGCGCGCCGCCGCCGAGGTCGAGCCGCTTCAGCGCTCCGCCGGCGAAGAAGCCCACCGAGCGGCCGTCGGGCGACCAGAACGGCAAGGTCGCGCCGTCGGTGCCGGCCAACGGCTGTGCGGTCGTCGCGCCCAGCGCCCGTAGCCACAGTCGGGACGCGCCGTCCCCCGATACCACGAACACGATCTGCCGGCCGTCGGGCGAGAGCGCGAAGGACGTCGGGGTGTCGGTTGGGGGCGTGGTGATCTCGACGCGCGTCTCGGGCGGCGGTGTTTCGCGCAGGTGCCGTAGGGTTGGCACCGCCATCGCGACCATGCCGAGCGCGGCGACGGCGAATGCCGCCATCCACACCAACCGTCCACTCGACGCCGATGGCGTGGCGACCGCTGTCGTCTGCGGCGCGGCGGTCTCGAACGCGCCCTCCAGCGCGAGGCGCACGCTCTGCATGTCGCCGAGGCGCTGCTTCGCATCTCGCTGCAGGCAGGACCGCAACACCTGCCGGATCCGCGCCGGCACCTCTGCCGGCAGTCGCTCCCACGAAGGGTCCGTCTTCAGCACGTTCGCGAGCGTGTCGGACACACCCTCCCCGGCGAAGACCCGCTGCCCGGTGAGCATCTCGAACAGCACGGCCCCGAACGCCCAGATGTCCGCGCGCCGATCGACCGGCCGCCCCTTTGGTTGAGCGACGCCAGCGTCTTGGCCTCGCGCTCGAACCGCGCCAGCCGCTCCGGGTCCGCGGCAAACGCCGCTGGCAGGATTTTGATGGCCACCTGACGGCCAAGCGAGGTGTCGGTGGCGCGATAGACCTGTCCCATGCCGCCTTCGCCAAGCAGCGCGGTGATCTGGTAGACGCCGAGACGCGTGCCGGGAGTGAGGGCCATCAGTCAGGCTACTTCGACGAGCGTCTCGCCCTGCTCGAGCGCCCGCACGATGGCGGGCAACTGACCGGATGGTCGTTCTGAAGCGCCGCAAACTCCAAACACCGCGGTGATGTCGTCGGGCTCCAGAGACGGGTAGTCCTCGAGAATCTCGTCGCGAGCGCTCCTGCGGCCAGAAGGTCGAGTACGTCTTTCACGCGGATGCGCAGGCCCCGGATGCAGGGGCGTCCGCCGCACGCGGCGGGGTCGATGGGTAATCCGGCCAACTGCGGTCATGCTGCCTCCGACGGCGCTGTATGCCGGACGAGTATTCTAGTCCCGCACGGAGGCAGGTGCGGACGTCCTCAACGCCTTCCAATGCGGCGGCGCTTTCACGTGGGGTCAACGATTCGCTCCGAGTGCCGGCCGCGTCGGCGGCATTCAGGTGCAACACCACCTGATAGCGGTCGCCCACGGTGCCGCCATCGAAGGTGGCCGCCAAGCCGGGGCCCCCGGCGCGCGTGGTGTGCGCGCTGGGGTGGAGTGCCGCCTCGGCCAGCAGGGCCAGAGCGATGGCGGGCTACTCGTCGCGATGGTCGTGTACGGCGTGCCAGAGCTCCAGGTACTTCGGACGCACGTAGGCGTCGAGCTCGGACGCCAGCGCCAGCGGGAGTTGCTGGATGCGAATCAGTTCCTGCACGTCGGCCAGATCCTTGAGCCGGTGCGTCGCGGTCATGCCTGACGCGAGCTTGAGCTCGATAAGGGTCGGCAGTGGCAGCAGCGCGACCCGTGAACCGCGCAGCGCCGCCGTTGCCGGATCGGGAAACACCACCGGTTTCGGCTTGCCGTCGCCGGGGAACCCACCGGTCAGGATCACGTCGATGTCCACGCCGTGCACGGTGTCGCGCACACCCCGGCTTCCCGGAAACTTCTCGACGTAGCCCCGCCCGAGGGCATGCGCCTTGAACGCCGCCAGCCCCTCGGGTGTGAGCAGCACGTCGATATCGACGGTCGTCCGCTGGTAGCCGAACTCGTTCAGCGCCATGGCACCGACGATGGCGTACGGAATGGCGTGCGCGTCGAGCCTCTGTACGAGCTGCTCGAGCGCCTTCTGCACGTCCGCCTGGCCCATGAAGAACCTCCCGGCCGCCTCGACACCGCGCCAGAACTGCGCCTCGGCCGCGTCGGGCAGGTGAGGAAGAATCGCCATGCGGCCAGCATAACATTCGCCACTGGGCGACCGGCGGGGCGAAGCGTGTGTCATCACCTGTCGCGCGCGGACAGCTATTTCCTCGCGTCAGGGTTCCAGTTCAGAATCAGCGTGATCGGCGCGGCGGTGGCATCTGCCACCGGCTGGTTGATCAGGAACCGGCCGTCGCGCGCGACCGCATACGGCGAGATGCCCCTACTGGCCTCCAGGGTGCGCGTCGGAAGACGCATCTCGGGCGGAGCGGGTGGAGGCACTTCGCGCAGATGCCGCAGCGTGGGCGTCGCCATCGCCGCGATCAGTGCCGCCGCCAGGGCGAGGGCGGCGATCCAGGGCAGCCGTCCGCGCGACGATGCGGTCGTCGTCGAAGTCGCCGGTGACGCGGCCGTCTCGAAGGCGCCCTCCAGCGCGAGGCGCACGCTCTGCATGTCGCCGAGTCGCTGCTTCGCGTCTCGCTGCAGGCAGGAGCGCAACACCTGCCGGATCCGCGCCGGCGCGTCCGCCGGCAGCCGCTCCCACGCAGGGTCCGTCTTCAGCACGTTCGCGAGCGTGTCGGACACATCCTCCCCGGCGAAGACCCGCTGGCCGGTCAGCATCTCGAAGAGAACGGCACCGAACGCCCAGATGTCCGCGCGACGATCGACCGGCCGCCCCTTCGCCTGTTCAGGCGCCATATAGGCCGCCGTCCCGAGGATCACGCCCACCCCGGTCATTTGCGCGGGCGAGGTGATGGTGGGGGAGTTGTCCGCCGTCGCGCTCGCGGGACTTGCGTCGAGCGCTTTGGCGAGACCGAAGTCGAGCACCTTCACCGTGCCGTCCGCGCGCACCTTGATGTTGGCGGGCTTCAGATCGCGATGCACGATCCCCTGCTCGTGCGCGGCTTCGAGCGCCTCCGCGATCTGCTTCGCGATGGGCAACGCCTCGTCCAGGGGAATCGCGCCGCGCCCAATGCGCTGCGACAGGTCCTCGCCCTCGACCAGTTCCATGACGAGCGCCAGAGTGCCGCCGGACTTCTCGACGGCATAAATCGCAGCGATGTGCGGATGGTTGAGCAACGCCAGGGTCCTGGCCTCGCGCTCGAAGCGCGCCAGCCGCTCCGGGTCCGCGGCAAACGCCGCTGGCAGAATTTTGATGGCCACCTGGCGGCCAAGCGAGGTGTCGGTCGCCCGGTACACCTCTCCCATTCCACCGGCGCCCAGGGATCCCACGACCTCGTAGGGGCCAATGCGCGTGCCGGGCAGAAGGCTCATGCGTGGCGAATCTTATCCCGTCTTGCTTGGGCCGCAGCATCGGGCTGGACGCGCAATAATGGTGGACGGCTGCCGCGCGCCGCCTTTCCAGGAGAACCTCCATGCGTTTGAAGCACGTGCTGTCGATTACCGCGTTGTGTGCCGCCATGGGAGCGGCCGGGTTTGCGCAGGCCGTGCCCGACGTGAAACTGCCGCCGTCGCCGCAGGGCCAGGCGTCCATTCAATTGGGCGGCCGCTGGGAGAAGACGGCCGAGGGCGGCCAGCGCTACCGCGATGGCAAGTGGGTGGTGGTCGACTACGGACGTCCCCTGCTGCGCGGACGGAAAGAGATCTTCGGGACGGGGGCCAGTTACGGCAAGGCCATCTCCGATGATGCCATCGTCTGGCGGATGGGCGCGAATAACACCACGCGGCTCACCACGCAGGCGTCGTTGCAGATTGGCGGGAAGACCCTCCAGGCTGGCGTCTACAACGTGTTCGCCGATCTGAAGCCCGGCGCCTGGACCCTGGTGCTCAACACCCAACCTCGTCAAGCCAAGTACGACCCGAACGAGAAGGTGCTGCTGTATGGCGCCTACAACTACGATGCGAAGTTCGACGTGGTGCGCGCGCCGATGACGCTGCGCACCGGCGACGTCTCGGTCGAGCAGCTCACGATCGGCTTCGTGAACGTGACCGAGACGAGCGCCACGCTCGAGGTGCGCTGGGACAAGACCGTGGCCACCGCGGACCTCACGCTGGCCGCCAGCGCGAAGTGAGGGCTGCGGCTAACGGCCGAGCGCCGCTCTGATCCGAGCCACGTGGTGGTAGCTGTGCCGCACGGCATGGTCTTCGAGCATGAACTGGCAGGTGAGCGGTGCATTGCGATGTGTGCCTGTCCGACATGTTGACTAATGTAATTAGCTAATGTACGGTCCGGAGATGAAAGCGCCCAGGCAGGTCAACGTACATCAGGCCAAGACCGAGCTGTCGAAACTGCTCATTGACGTCGAGCGCGGGCACGAAGTGGTGATCGCGCGCAACGGTACGCCAGTCGCGAAGCTCGTGCCGTTTCCGGTGGCGGGTGCCAGCCGCCTGCGCGTGGATACCTGGAAAGGGCGCATCCAGATGTCCTCGGACTTCGATGCGCCGCTCACGGAGGCGGAGCTCGCGGAGTGGGGGGCGTGACGTTCCTGCTCGACACCCACTGCTGGTTGTGGCTGAAGTTCGACTCGAGTCGTCTGCCTTCACCCCTGCGACGACGGCTGGTACGAAACCCGCGCGAGCTGGTGCTGTCGAGTGCGTGCGTGATGGAGATGGTCATCAAGCAGGCAACGGGCAAGCTCACGCTCGGCGCCGGCGGCCCGCGCCAGTTCGTCGCGGAACTGATGGACGACGGAGTGTCGACCTTGGACGCAGGGGTGGAACACATGCTGCGCATGGGTCTGCTTCCGCCGCGGCACCGCGACCCGTTCGATCGGTTGCTCGTTGCACAGGCGATGGTCGAAGGGCTCACGCTGGTGAGCGCCGATCCGCACGTCCTCGGGTATGACGTGAAGACGATCGACGCTCGCACGTAGGCACGCGCGAAGTACCACGCGCTCCGGATTAGCGGCCCAGGGCAGCCCTGATCCGAGCCAGGTGGTGGTAGCTGTGCCGCACGGCATGGTCTTCGAGCATGAACTGGCAGGTGAGCGGTGCATCGCCACAGAGCGACACTGGCGCCGCACTGTCCAGTTCCTCAGCGCTGAGCGCGCGGATGGCCGTCGCCGCGGCGGCACTATTAACGGCCAGTAGCGCCAGCGCGGCGTCCTTCGTGACGCCGTCGTTGTCGGCCGCATGGCCGCGGTTCATCGTATGCACGGCGTCCCACGTGACGTCGGTGATCGGCTTGCCTGCCCCGAGCGCCTGCGCGAGTTGAACTTCGAGAGGGTAGACACTGGCGACATGGTGCACCACGACGCCGATCTTCCGTCCGTCGTGGGGCACGCGTGCCTGCCACTCGGTATCGGACAGGCCCGCGGCAAACGTAGCGAGCGCTTGTGCGCCGGCCTCGAGACGGGTGGCGAGGGCCTCAGATCGGGTGTTCATGACAACTCCAGGGAACGAAGGTTGGTCGGCGGCGGGCTCGTCCCGTGCCTGCCGACCCAGTATAGCCACCACAGGGATGACGGTCAGGCTTTCCTGAGCGCATCAGCACCGACCTGCACGTCGCGGTCAGCGCCTCGCGTCGACGACTTTGAGGTGCCCCTGCTTGGCGTACGCCAGCACTCGCGCGTCGCACGTCACCAGTGCGGCGCCGGTCAGCCGGGCGGTGGCAATCAGGATACGGTCCGCGGGGTCGCGATGCGGCGCACCTGGCAGTCGGGTGCTCTCGATCGCAATGGCCGGCGAGAGGCCCTTCAGCTGAACCCCGGGGAACGCGAGGGCGCGATTATATCGGGTATGATCCCCTCGTTGATGCCTGCGA
>JANNEJ010000553.1:0-2654 GCA_031378585.1 Acidobacteriota bacterium
TTCCTGACCACGCATCTCATGGAGGAAGCCGAGCGGCTCTGCGACCGCGTCGCGATCATCGATCGGGGCACGCTGGTGGACATCGGCACGCCCGCGGCTCTGGTGCGCCGTCACTGTCCCCTCACCTCCGTCGTGGTGACGACCAGCGATGCGACGGCGCTCGCCAGGTTCCAGGCGATCCCGGCGGCGGAGTCGGTGAGCCGCGAGGGCGCGGAGCACTTGATTCGCGGCCGGGCCGACGACCTGGTCACGCAGGTGATCCGGTGCGTGGCCGAACATCGCGTGCACGTGGACGGCTTCCGCACCGAGTCGCCCACGCTCGAAGACGTCTTCCTCCAGATCACCGGTCACGCGATTCGCGACTGAGGCGCCTGTCACCATGTTCCGAGGACTGTTCCGGCTCACCTGGCTCGAGATCAAGATCTTCGTGCGCGAGCCTCTGGGCGTCGTCGGCACGGTGGGCGTGCCCGTGCTGATCTTCGTGGCGGCGAGCCGTCTGGTGGGGTCGCGCCGGCGCACCGGCGCGCCGGGACTGCCAGCGGTCGCGGCTGAACTGCCGGTGATCGTGTCGATGCTCGTCGCGGTCGGCGCCGTGCTGTCGCTTGTGGCGATCATGGCCATCTATCGCGAGGGCGGCATCCTGAAGCGCCTGCGCGCCACGCCCTTGCGGCCGTACACGATCCTGACGGCGCACGTGCTCGTGAAACTGCTGTTCTCGGCCCTCACATTGGCTGCGATGGGCCTGGCCGGCCGGCGCTACCTGCCGGTGGGGGTCGACGTGCCGCTGCTGTCCTTCGGGCTGGCGGCGCTCTTCAGCACCGCCTGCATTCTGTCGCTGGGATTCGTGATTGCCAGCGTCGTGCCCACGGCGCGCTTCGCGCAGCCGATTGGCGCGCTGCTGATGTATCCGATGCTTGGGCTCTCGGGCGTGTTCATGCCGCTCGATGCCCTGCCGCCGGCCCTGCACACCGTCGCCAGGGCGTTGCCGCTGACCTACGCGGTGTCGCTCCTGCAAGGCATCTGGCGCGGCGACGGCTGGCTGCAACATGCCGGCGATGTGGCGGTGCTGGCGCTCGTGTTCGTGGTCTGCGCCGCCGTGTCGGCCCGAGTGTTTCGCTGGGAGTAAAATACGCCATGCCTCTGAACACGATTCGCGGTTGGCTTGGCCTCGGCCCCGCACCGGCCGACGAGCCGTCACACGCGCCGCTGCGTGACCTGGTCGACACGCTGGAACATCTCGAACCGGCGCGGGCACGCCATCTGGCGCGCTTTGCCTACCTGCTCGGCCGGGTCGCGCACGCCGACCAGCAGGTCAGCTCCGACGAGACCACGGCCATGGAGACGATGGTTGGGCGCGAGGGCGGGCTCACCGCTGAACAGGCCATCGTGGTGGTCGGGCTCGCAAAATCCAGCAATCTGCTGTTTGGCGGCGTGGCCGACTTCCAGGTGGCGCAGGAGTTCGCGGTGGGCGCCTCCTACGACGAGAAGCTGGGGCTGATGCGGTGTCTGTTCGGGTTGGCGTCGGCCGATGCCACGATCTCGGTGGCGGAAGAATCCGAGATCCACCGCATTGCAAACCACTTCAAGATCCTGCCGCAGGATCTGATGGCGCTGCGCCTGTCTCACGCGCAGTTCCTGCCTGGCCTCAGCGCGCGTCCGCGCTAGGCGCGCGTCACGGGGCGTGGCGAGCGGGGCCTACCGGTGAAACCGGTACGACACGCCGGCGCCGAGCGCCCAGTCCTGCGCGGCGTCGTTCAGCCCCCGGCCGACGTACGCGTCTACTTGCAGGTTGTCGCCAAAGAGCCGCGTGACGCCGGCGTTGCCAGTCCACGTCGTCGGAGCGTCGGCGTCGTCCACGGTGTCCACGGTGGTGACGACGGCCTCCCAGAATGCCCCCCACGATCCCCACAGCGCATGACCGACTGACAGCGAGCCGTCGAGCACACGTTCGCGCTCGTCGTCGGGCGTCGTGGCCGACATCCAGTTGAAGTTGCCCGTCACCGAGGCCCAACCCAGGGCGCGTCCCCAGGCGAGCTTGACGGCGGGGTCGGCGTTGCCGCTCGAGGTGCCGCCGCCGGTGGGCATGCTCACGTGAGCGATCACGGCAAGGTCGAGTCCGAGGCCTTCTTGACGGGCCAACTGGTACTTGACGCCCACGTCGGTGTTCGACGCCGAGGTCCGCCATTCGGCGTTCGGGCGGCCACTGGTATCGCTGACCAGTCCCTGCATGCCGACCCGCAGTTCGAGCCGCTCGCTCATCCCCAGCCGCAGCAGCAGGTTCGGCGCCGAGAGCTCCTTGACGGTGAGTCCCGCCGCGGCCTCGGTGCCCCACAGCACGCCAGTTTCAAACTGCACCATCTTGGGGCCGACCACCACTGGAGCTTCGGTGAAGTCGGGGCGGTCGGTGACGAGCGGGCCCGACGACTGCGCGGCGGCCTCTCGTTCCGCACACCCGACGGCGACGAGGACGACGGCGGCGGCGTAGCGAAGGTGGCGTGGCATGGGGTCTCCTACGGCGTGGGCGGCGGCTGGATCACGAACGGCAGCACCACTTCGTGTGGTTCGCCCTGCATCGAGTACGAGAACTTCACATACGCGCCGTCGCCCACGACCGGGCGGCCCGAGGCCAGCCACGACTCGCCGGTGTCGTCGAT
>JANNEJ010000589.1:0-4320 GCA_031378585.1 Acidobacteriota bacterium
GGCGCGGGCCACTTGGCCCACGAGTGCTGGGCCGCAGCCACTGACGCTACGGTACGATGACCGTCTGTGCGGCGGTCGGGAGGCTCTGGCCGCACGGGTTGGCAGCCGCCACGCTGAGGTGATACGTGCCCGGCGGCACCGGGCCGCTCAGCGCCTTGAGCGGCGTGGGCACGCTGGCGGCATACGTGCCCGTGGCATTCAGCACGTAGACCGTTGGAGCCACGCCACTCGCCGGCGGACCCCAACGCACGAACAGCGTCCGGCCCTCGGCATACGCCACGAAGTTCGTCGGCGCTTGCGGCACGCCAGTGCACGGGTTCGGGAACGTGACCGTCACCGCATTCGACGGCGCGCTGGCGCCGCTGGCGTTGGTGGCCACGACGGAGAGCGTGTAGGTGCCTGGCGGCACACCGGCGAACGTGAACGTGTCAGTGAGACCGAGGGGCGCCGACCCGTTCAAGGCGCCGCCCACGATCAGCGTGACGTTGGTCGGTGCGCCGCCCGCGTATGTGTTCGTCCACGCGAGCGTCAGCGTCGTGTCGTTTGCGAGCCCCAACAGACTCGCCGGGGCCGACGGCACCAGGGGCACGTTGACGTGCACGAGGATCTCGTTGGAGGCGGCACTCCGGGCGGTGCCGTTCAGGGCGTGGATCCGCAGGTAGAACGACCCGCCGGGGGCCGCGAGCGTGAAGACCGGAGACGGGCTCCCCGTCGGGAGGCTTGCCAGCACCTCCCCGGGAGAGACGCCGCCCTCGAGCACGAAGTTCGTCGGCGTCGGCCCGCCAGGCGGCATGGTCCACCGCAGGGCCACGGTATTGCCCACCACGGACGCGACCAGCCCCTCGGGGGGATCTGGCGGCAGCGGGCCCCGACGATCGTGCACAAACGCGTCCACCCAACTCGTGTCGCCCGCCACCAGATTGCTGGCAAAGGAGTCGAACGCCACCCAGCGGCCATCGGCGCTGATCGTCGACCCGCTGCTGTCGCCATTCGCCTGAGCGCCGCCCGGCCCCACGCTCACGCGTGTCGTCGTCCCGGTCTGCTGGTCGTAGACGAACGCATCAAATGTGCCATTCGTGTCGCCCGCCACCAGATTGCTGGCCTGCGACTCGAACGCCACCCAGCGGCCATCGGCGCTGATCGCCCCTCTGTAACTGGAACCATTCCCTTGTGCGCCTCCGGGGCCCACGCTCACGCGCGCCGTCGTCCCCGTCTGCCGGTCGTGAACGAACGCATCGGATGTGCCGTTCGTGTCGCCCGCCACCAGGTTGCTGGCCTGCGAGTCGAACACCACCCAGCGGCCGTCCGGGCTGATCGCCCAAAGGTAGCTGGAGGCATCCGCCTGGGCGCCTCCCGGCCCCACGCTCACCCGGGTCGTGATTCCCGTCTGCCGGTCGATGACAAACGAGTCGTACCTGCCATTCGTGTCATCCGCCACAAGATTGCTGGCCCCCGAATAGAACGCCACCCAGCGGCCATCGGCGCTGATCTTAGGGGCGCCGCTGCCGCCATTTGCCTGGGCGCCTCCCGGTGCCACGCTCACGCGCGTCGTCGTCGCGGTCTGCTGGTCGTAGACGAACGCATCACTTGTGCCATTCGTGTCGCCCGACACCAGATTGCTGGCCCCCGAACCGAACGCCACCCAGCGGCCATCGGCGCTGATCGCGGCTACGAAGCTCTCGCCGTTCCCCTGCACGTCGCCGGCCGCCACGCTCGCCCGGGTCGTCGTCCCCGTCTGCTGGTCGTGCACGAACACGTCCGCCAAGCCATTCGTATCGCCCGCCACCAGATTACTGGCCACCGAGTGGAACGCTACCCAGCGGCCGTCGCCGCTGAACGCCGGATACCCGCTGGGGCCATTCGCCTGCAGGCCCCCGGCCCCCACGCTGACCCGCGTCGTCGTCCCCTGCTGCTGGTCGCGGACGAAGATGTCTTGCAAGCCGTTCGTGTCGCCCACCACCAGATTGCTCGCTCTGGACTCGAACGCCACCCAGCGGCCATCGGCACTGATCTTCGTGCCGTAGCTGGAGCCGTTGCCCTGGACGCCGCCTGGCCCCACGCTGACCCGCGTCGTCGTGGGCTGCGCGTGCGCGAACCCGGGCGTGAGCAGGCCGAGGGTGCCAGCGAGCAGCAGGTGGACAACCGCCAGGCTCCCGAGCGTGTGGGTCAATCGTTGGGCACGGTGTGACATGTTCGACCTCACGAAGTGGCGCCACCGTCGTCAAGCGATTCCAGGACACGGGGAGCCTCACCGGCTGCGGGTTACGGCACGAGACGATCGGGAATACTAGCAGGGTTCTGGCGGCGACAGAATCAGCGTTATCCGACTCTGGCCGCCCACCCAGCCGTCGCCCCCAGGACGGATGGACTGACCCAGGCGGCCGCCGCTGCGATCCTCGAGGTCGATCAGCCGAAGGTGTCTGCACTGATCCGGGGGGCGGCTGGCGGGCTTCTCGCTGGACCGACTGGTGCGCTTTCTCGTGCTCTTGGCGTAAGGACAGGCGCCTGGCCCCTCATGGCAAGATGTTCCCGCGATGAGTTCTCGGAGGCGACCCGCCCCAGGCGCTAAGCCGCCACCACGCTGATTCGCGCCGCGCCGCGCCCGCGCGGCTTCCTTCGGATCACGATCTCCACGTCCTGATCCAGGACGGTCGGTAGCGTCATCGGCCGATCGACCGAGAAGCTGGCGAGCTTGTCTGCCCGAGCAGTTGATTAGGAGCTTAGGCCAGCCGGAGTTCGACCTGGCGCGCAGAGGCATCAGCGTACCCGAGGACCTCGAATACGTTCGTGCACCCAGGGGTGATCTCGACCACATCAGCGCGTCGCTTAGATTAGGCGTGCCCGCGACCGACTGCGGCACATTTCGTGGCGGTCAACTCGACGGCGCGCTACGGCGCCCCGCCAGACGAACTGGCCTTTCTCGCCGTCAGTCGCAGTAACATCATCGCCTGCACGCTGCTGTTTGGAGCCGCGGGCTCTGGGACAGATTCAACGCGTGACCTTTACGACGGACCGGCCTCGCTCTTACTTCGCCGCTGGCGTCGCCATTTGTTCGCACCTCGTTCGTCTGCGGTCTCACCTTCAAATGAAGCCGCCCGTCTGTGCCATCATCCCGCTTCGGCGCGCGGTGTCATTTGCAACGTTAAGGGCGAACGACAGTTCGTCGGAGGAGGGCAGGGCCATGCGGGTAAGACTTTTTGTGCTCCTCGTCGTTGGGTGTGTCGCTCAATCGAGTGCCAAGGCGCAGGAAGCGTCGTCTGGCGCAGCCGCCCCAGGCGGTCAAGATACGGTGTCAGCCGCGCGCCAAGAGCGAAGGTGGTCCATCGCAGTCGATATCGGCGGTACGTCCAGCGGACCCGCTCGTGATATCGAAGACGCCATGCGGGCTGCGCATCTCGACGACGCTAGTCCTGGTTTTGGAGGTGCAGTTGGGCATCCGTTTTCGAACACAGGCTTCGGCGCTATCGGATTTGCCGTATCGGTTGAGGCCCGGTATCGAATCAGTCAACCCTGGTCTGTTGGTGTGCTGTTCAACGACACGCCGATCGGAACGACCCTGGGCTACCGCCACCCCTTTCAGTCTTTGTCCGTCGATCACTCCGTCACCAGCGTCGCAGCGATGCTTTCCGCGCGCGCGCTTCTTCCAGATGGGTCTTGGCCCGGCGCTGCACGTTGCCCGGTCGCGCCCGGGCGACAATTCGGGGCAGCCGCCGCCGCCCTGGAGCAACAATTCGAAACTCGGATTCATTGCGCAAGCTCGGGCAGCAGTTCCTGCAGGCTCGCGGGTCTTTCTGGATCTGACACTCCAGTACCGGTACGTTGGCCGCGTGGTCGTCGGTCCGTACGCGACTTCCGGAGACTCGGGATTGCCAGTGACGTTCCCGCCCACGGGCGTCCAGTACAACCATTGGTTTGTCGGCGTAGGAACAGGGCTGCGTTTCTAGCGGAGTCTCGAAGGCGCTGGGCGAGTTTGAAGAAACACCGTGGAGATCCCAGGATTCAGTGGACACGCTGTTTCCGGGACTTGTGAGCAGATTCGAACTGCTCAGGGCTGACATGCGTGTAGCATGCGGTGTGGCGCCAGTGGGGAGCATCAATCGATGTCCAAGAAACGCACGTCGTCGACTCGACTACTGATTCGGCTATTGACTCTGGTGCTCGTGCTCGCACTCCCGACTCACGCCCTCGCGCAGACACCAACTGGGGGGTGGAAGCGGCCGCCGCCTTTGGGAAAACGGGTGTTCGTCATCACCGACGTGGACACCGAAACCGCCGGTCGTCTTGAAGAGGTGACGCCCGATGGGGTCGTGCTGACGACGG
>JANNEJ010000608.1:0-2810 GCA_031378585.1 Acidobacteriota bacterium
AAGTGCTGCTCGATGGCCAGTCGGCGGGCCGCCGGAACTTCAACGTTGCAAAGTAGGTGATGGCTCAATTCATCGACACGCTGACGACCTACCTGTTCCAGTACTTCGTCGTCTGGTTGCTGCTCGGTGCGGGGCTGTTCCTGTCCATCCGCTACAACTGGGTGCAGTTCCGGCGCTTCAACGAGGCGCTACGCGAGCTCGTCGCCAAGCAGCAGTCGTCGTCGGCCGGCGGTGCGCTCACGCCGTTTCAGGCGTTCATGACGGTGCTGGGCGCGTCGATTGGCACCGGCAACATCGCTGGTGTGGCCACGGCCATCATCTCGGGCGGACCCGGCGCGCTCTTCTGGATCTGGATGTACGGTCTGGTCGCCACGTCGGTGAAGTTCACCGAAGCGGTGCTGGCCGTGCGCTACCGCGAAGTCGCCGCCGACGGCGTGCACGCCGGGCCCATGTACTACCTGCGCGACGGACTGAAGGCGCCGGGCCTTGCGAAGGTCTTCGCGCTCGTGGCCGGCGTGGGCGCGCTGACCACCACGCCGTTCACCCAGCCCAACTCCATCGCGCTCGTGCTCGACAGCGTGTTTGGCGTGCCCACGTGGCTGGCCGGTATCGCCATCGCGGTGCTCGTGTGGGCGGTCATCATCCGCGGCATCAAGTCGATTGGCAAGGTGGCGCAGATTCTGTCGCCGCTCAAGGTTGGCTTGTATCTGGTCGGCGGCCTGGTCGTCATCGTCATGTTCATCGACCGCGTGCCGCACGTGCTGTCGATGGTGTTCACCGAAGCGCTCACGACGAAGTCGGCGATGGGCTTTGGCTGGTTCATCGCGATGCGCTACGGCGTGGCGCGAGGGGTGTACGCGAACGAAGCCGGCTACGGCACAGCGGCTGTCGCCTACGGCACGGCGAAGTCTGACCGGCCGGCGCAACAGGGCCTGCAGGCGCTGATGGAAGTGTTCATCGTGTCGTTTGTGACCGGCACGATCAGCGCCATGACGATCCTGGTGAGCGGCGTGGCCGAAACCTCGATTGCCGCCGCGCACGCCGGACAGCCGTATGTGACGAGCACCGCCGCCGTCGCCGCGGCCTTCAATCTGGCCGTGCCCACCGTGGGCGGCTGGGTCGTGGCCTTCTGCGCGTTTCTCTTCGGCTACACGACGCTCATTGGCTGGGCCTATTACGGCGAGCAGTTTCTCGAGTACATCCTGGGTCGCTCGGTGACGATTCCCTACCGCTGGACCTACTGCCTGCTGATTCCGTTTGGCGCCGTCATGAAGCCGGAACTCGTCTGGGCCTGGGGCGACCTGATGAACGTGCTGCAGGTCTTCCCGAACATGGTAGGCCTCATCGGGCTGAGCGGCATGGTCGTGGCGTACACCAAGAAGGGTACCTAGTGGCCCCGGTCTACAAGATCGTGCCGGCGGCGCTCTGGCGGGCCGCGATGGCGGCCGGTCGCTTTTCGGGTGCGGGCGTAGATCTGGTTGATGGCTACATTCACTTTTCTACTGCGGCGCAAGTGCGCGACACGGCGGCAAAGCACTTTGCCGGCGTGCCTGAGCTGCTGATTGTGGCCGTGGACGCGAGTGCGCTGGCGCCGGCGCTGCGGTGGGAGCCTTCGCGAGGCGGCGACCTGTTTCCGCACTTGTATCAGGACCTGCCGATGGGGGCCGTGCAGTGGGTTGAACCTCTGCCGGTGGGTGCGAATGGGCGACACAAATTTCCGGCGGCGATAGCACTCGATGGAGGACGTGATGGTGACACTGCGTAAGACAGTTCGTGCGGGCGCGTTCGTGGTGATGGTGGCGCTTGTGCTCGGCGTCGGCGCGGTCGCGACGGCTCAGACCCCTGCGGCGGCGGCCGCCGACAAAGAAGTGCGCACCGTGATTGCCGACTACAACGCCGCCTACGGCAGAAACGATCTCGACGCCTACTTCAAGGCGTTTGCGCCCGACCTCACGCAGTGGTTCCCGTCGGGCCGCGTCGACAAGGCGACCTACCAGGCCGACTGGACCAAGTACATCGGCAATGGCAACAAGCTCGAACGCGTCGAGGTGCGCGACCTGCAGGTGCAGCTAAGTCCGTCGGCTGACGCCGCGGTGGCCACCTACGTGCTGCGCGTCACGACCCGCTCGGCCAAGGGCCAGGTCTCTACGGAAGACAACCAGGAGACCGACGTGCTCTTCAAGCGCGCGGGCGCCTGGACGATCGTGCACGTGAACTACGCGCCGGCCAAGAAGACGGCGGCCCAATGATGTTCCCGGCGAAGGCCCTGGCGGGTCTGGCTGCCGCGCTCGCGCTCAGCGCCTGCGCCAGCGCAACGCCGGCGGCAGCCACGCCGCCCGTCGCGACGCCGCCACCCGCAGCGGCCACGCAGAAGCCTGCGGCGCCGGGCACGACCCCTGCCGCTGCGGCCGCGCCTGCGGTTCCGGCCCCGCCGCAGCGACGCATCGCCACCTCGCCCGACGGCACCAAGATCGCGTACGACGTCGAGGGCACTGGCCCGGCGCTGCTGCTCGTGCACGGCGGCGGCCAGACGCGCCAGTCGTGGCGCGAGCGCGGCTACACCGCGCCCCTGCGCGACAAGTTCACTGTGATCACGATGGACCTGCGTGGCTACGGCGACAGCGGCCGGCCGGCCGTGCCGACGGCGTACGCGCTCGAGCGCGTGCTCGAGGACATCGTGGCCGTTGCCGATGCGGCCAAGGCCACGCGCTTCCATCTATGGGGGTTTGGCCATGGCGCCACCATTGGCCGGTATCTGGCGGCGCGGTCCGACCGCGTGATTTCGGCGGTGCTCGTGGGCGCCAGTATGG
>JANNEJ010000614.1:0-2032 GCA_031378585.1 Acidobacteriota bacterium
GACGCGGGCGACCGGGACCGCGTGCTGTCGGCGTATTTCAAACGAGAGGTCACGCTTGCGCCCACGGCGCCTGAGAACTTCACAATCGATCAGTATCACCCCGACATCGAGGGTGCAGACCCTGCGGGCCGTCGCGACACGATGGTCGAGGCGAAGGTGGGCTCGGCGTTCTTTGCCGAGGCGGGGATGGCGTCGCCCGTGCCGGTTGGCGCGTTCTTCGACCTGTTTCCAGTCTCGGTCCTGACGACGTCCACGCTCGAGCAGCTGCGTGCCAGTCGCCCGCAGAGCCGAATCGAGGAACGTCGATTCCGCATGAACGTCATTGTCGCGACGAAGGTGCCGGGATTCCCTGAAAACAGTTGGGTGGGCAGCGACGTCGCGATTGGCGCCACGGCGCGCCTGCACGTGACGATGCCCGATCCGCGGTGCGTGATGACGACCCTGGCTCAGGGCGATCTTCCCTCGGATCCGGAGATTCTGCGGACGCTGGTGCAGCACAACCGGCTGCAGGTTGGCGACGACGGGCGGTTCCCCTGCGCCGGTGTCTACGCCGTGGTCGCCGCAGGCGGAACGCTGCAGATCGGCGACCCCGTGGTCTTCTGACCGACGCACAGTCCCTGGCGCGCGACCGTATAATCACCACGCGTGGCCCTGACCCCTGGATTCCGCCTCGGCCCGTACGAGATCGTTGGCCCGCTCGGCGCCGGCGGCATGGGCGAGGTCTACGACGCGCGCGACACGCGGCTCGATCGCCGCGTGGCCGTCAAGGTGCTGCTGGGGGCGTTTGCCGCCGACCCCGGCCGCCGCACGCGCTTTGAACGCGAGGCCGCCGCCATCGCCTCGCTCTCTCACCCCAACATCTGCACGCTGCACGACGTGGGACATCACGAGGGCGTGATGTTCCTGGTGATGGAACGGCTCGACGGCATCACCCTCGAGGCCCGCCTGGCGCAGGGCCGCCTGCCTCCGGCCGAGGCCATCGCGTGCGCCGTCCAGATTGCCGAAGGCCTGGCATACGCGCATCGCGCGGGCATCGTGCATCGCGATCTGAAGCCGGCCAACGTGATGCTGACCAGGGGAGCCGCCAAGCTGCTCGACTTCGGCCTGGCCAAGGCCGACCCAACCAGCATCGGCGACGACCCCACCGCCACCGCGCTCACGACTCGCGGCGAAGTGCTCGGGACGCTGCCGTACATGGCGCCCGAACAGCTCGAAGGCGCGGCGGTCGACGCGCGTGCCGACATCTTTGCGCTCGGCGCCATGCTGCATGAAATGGTTACGGGGCAGCGAGCGTTCGCGGGCGCAAGTCAAGCCTCGTTGATTGGAGCGATTCTCCACGCCGACCCGCCCCCAATCTCGAGCCTGACGCCCGAATCGCCGCGGGCGCTGGACCGGCTCGTGTCGGTGTGCCTGACCAAGGACCCGGCGGCACGCTGGTCGACCGCGCACGACGTGGTGCTGCAGTTGAAGGGTCTGGCCGAGGGCAGCGGTCCGGTCGCCGTGACGACGCCGACGCCGGCGCCGCGCCGCTCCCGCGAACGCATGGCGTGGGCCGTGGCGGTCGTTGCGACGATGGCCGCCGCGGGCCTGGGATGGCGGTTCGCCTCACGAGTCACGCCGCCCGAGTCGCGGGTTGACGTGCTCTCGGTCGTGCCGCCTCAGGATTCCACCTTCGGGCGCGCCGAGGCGCCGCGCATCTCACCAGACGGCCGGCACCTGGTGTTTTCGTCGACCGACCGTGCCGGAACGCAGGGCCTCTACCTGCGCAGCCTCGATTCGGCCACCCCGCGGTTGCTCGTGGGCACCGAGAACGGTTCGCAGCCCTTCTGGTCGCCGGACAGCCGCATGCTTGGCTTCTTCGCCCAGGGACAGCTGAGGACGGTCGACATCACCGGGGGAACGTCCACGGCACTGGCGCGCGTCGGTGTGCCCCGCGGTGGCGCCTGGAGCAAGGACAACCTGATCCTGTTCTCGCAGCGGCCCAACGCCGCGCTGGTCTTCGTGCCGGCCGCCGGCGGCGAGCCCACGTCGG
>JANNEJ010000714.1:0-11336 GCA_031378585.1 Acidobacteriota bacterium
CATGCCGATGAGCGCGTAGGGCAGCAACTTGCCGACGATGAGCTCCCAGCGCGCCAGCGGCGTCACATTCAACTGCTCGAGCGTGCCCACCTCGCGCTCGCGCACAATCGCCATGGCGCTCAAGTTCGTGGTCACAACCAGCAGCAGCAGCGCGATGATGCCTGGCACCATGAACTCCCGGCTCTCGAGGCGCGGGTTGAACCACACGCGCATGTCGACGTCGATGGGCGCCGCGCGCACGCCGCCGGGCACGCGCTCGGCCGAGCGCTCCGCCGAGTACGCCGCCACCACGCCCCGGGCGTAGCCGAGCGCCACGCCGGTTGAATTCGAATCGGTGCCGTCGGCAATCACCTGCACTTTCGTCGGACGTCCCGCCGCGACGCTCGTGCCCAGGCCGGCAGGAATCGTGAGCGCCATCCAGGCCGTGCCACGTTCGAGGTGGCGCTCCACATCGCCGGTGCCGCTGACGACATCCACGATGTAGAAATTGGCGGAGGCGTCGAAGCCGTCGATGAGACGCCGGCTCTCGGTCGAGCGGTCGCCGTCGACCACCAGCAGCGGAATGTCCTTCACGTCGGTCGTGGCGGCGTAACCCAGCACGAACAGCTGAATGATGGGCGCCATGATCACGATGCCGAACAGGCGCGGATCCTGACCGAGCTCGATCAGTTCTTTTCGCAGGAGATGACCGACGCGCTCGAGACCTGCCGTCATGCCCTTACCGCCATTCGCGCCGCAACCGAAGCGCCGACAAGCCCAGCATCGCCGCGGCAAAGACCACGAGCGCGGCCAGGTTCTGCCACACCACGTCGAGGCCCGCGCCCTTCAGCACCACGGCTCGCAGCGCCGCCACGAAGTACCGCGCCGGCACGATGCGCGTAATGGCTTGCACCACTTCCGGCATGCTGGTGATGGGAAAGATGAAGCCCGACAGCATGAACGTGGGCAGAAACGACGACAGCAGCGCCAGCTGGAAGGCCACCTGCTGCGTGCTGGCCAGGGTGCTGATGAGCAGGCCCTGGCCCTGCGCGCCGATCAGAAACAGGCCGATCGACAGACACAGCAGCCACCATGGGCCGCGCTGCGGCAGGTCGAACAGCACCATCGACACCAGGATGATGAGCACCGCCGAGACAAACGCGATCACCGAGTAGGGCACGGTCTTACCGAGTACGAACGCAAGCGGACTGACGGGGGCCATCCGAATCTGCTCCATGGTGCCCCGCTCCTTCTCGCGTACCACGGCCAATGCAGTCGAGATCACGGCGGTGATCATCGAGATATAGGCAATCAGCCCGGGCACGAGGAAGAGGGTGCTGCGCAGTTGCGGGTTGTACCAGACACGCGGCTCGAATCCCACCAGGGCGGTGGGCGTGCGGCCGGGCGCGCCAGCCAGGCTGGCCACCATCTCGGCGCCCGCCTCGGCGACAATGGCGCCGGCATAGCCCACCACGGCGGACGCGGTGTTGGCATTGTCGCCGTTCACGATCACCTGCACCCGCACGGGCGTGCGGCGAGCCAGATCGCGGCTGAAGTTGGCAGGAATCACGAGCGCCGCACGCGCGTCGTTGGTGTCGATCAGGCGCTCCAGTCCGGCGCCGCCGTGCACCGCACCGGCGTAGGCAAAGTAGCCCGAATTGGTGAACGCCGAGATCAGCGCGCGGCTGGCCGTCGTGCCGTCGCGGTCATCCACCGCAAGCTTGATGTTGCGGATGTCGAAGTTGAGCGCGTAGCCGTAGAGGAGCAGGAACAGCGCCGGCACGAACACCAGAATCAGCAGCGTGCGGCGGTCGCGCATGATCTGCCGCAGTTCCTTCCGTACCATGGCGCGGGTGGTGACCATCATGCCGCCTGCCCCCCGCGTGCTGCCTGCTCGCGTTCCTTCTGCTCCACCACGTCGAGAAACACGTCTTCAAGCGACGGGGTCACGTGTGCCACGGCCGTCACCGGGATCCCCTGTGCGTCGAGCGCCGCGCGCACCTGATCGGGCGTGACCCCGGCATGACGCAACACGGCGTGCACGCTCGTGCCGAAGATGCTGGTCTTCTCCACGTCGGGCAGCCGCTCCAGCGCGGCCATCGCGTCCACGGGCCGGCTCGACTGGACCTCGAGGATCGGCCGGTCGGCAAACACGCGCTTCAGTTCGTGCGCTGCGCCGAGCGCCACCATCTGGCCTCGATGGATGATCGCCAGGCGATTGCAATGCTCCGCTTCGTCGAGATAGTGGGTCGTGACGAGCACCGTCACGCCAGTGCTGGCCAGATTGCCGATGAGGTCCCAGAATTGCCGGCGGCTCACTGGATCGACCCCGCCGGTGGGCTCATCAAGGAACACGATGGGCGGCTGATGCAGCACGGCGCAGCCCAGCGCCAGCCGCTGGCGCCAGCCCCCCGACAGCGACTTCGTGGCGGTCTTCTCGCGCCCCCGCAGGCCGGCCATGTCGAGCACGAACTCACGCCGCTCGTCACACTGCGCGCCCGACAGGCCATACACACCGCCGAAGAAGCGGATGTTCTGGTCGACCGTCAGCGCTTCGTACAGCGAGAACTTCTGTGACATGTACCCGATGTGGCGCTTCACGCCCTCGGGGTCTGACCCCACGTCGATGCCACCCACCAGCGCCGTGCCGCTCGTGGGCCGCAGCAGGCCGCACAGCATGCGAATGGTGGTGCTCTTGCCGGCGCCGTTGGCGCCCAGGAAGCCGAACACCTCGCCCTTGCCCACCTGGAACGACACGTCGTTCACTGCTACGAAGTCACCAAATCGACGCGTCAAGTGACGTACGTCGATTGCTGCGGAGTCGGGGCTCGGGGCTCGGGGCTCGGGGCTCACGCGGTCACCGTCCCAATATGCGCGCGAGGCGCGCTTCACTCAACCGGATGTCCGCCAGCACGCGCGTGCGGTCGAGCTGGGCCTGCAGCACGGCCACTTGCGCGTCGAGCACGTCGATTGTAGCGGCCACGCCGGCCTCGAAGCGATCGGTCACGACGCGTTGGGTCTCTTCGGCGCTGGTCACGCCAAGCTGCGCCGGCACGAGCGCGGCCCGGCTCGTAGCCAGGTCCCCAATCTGCTTCTGCACGTCGGCCCGGATCTGCGTTTCGGTCTCGGCCTTGCGCTCACGCAGCACCGTGGCAGAGGCCTGCGCCTCGGTGCGCTCGGCTGCGGCGCGTCCGGAATCCCAGAACTGCCAGCTCACGTTGAGCGAGACATCAAAGGAGTCTTGCCAGGCGTCCTTGCGCGGGAAGATCCGGGGGTTGGGGTTCGCCACGTCGTAGCCCGACGCCAGGGCCACCGTCGGCTTGCGCGTGGCGGCAATGGCGGCCATCCGCTCGGTGACCGAATCCACCCGTAGTGACAACGCCGTCAGTTCCGGACGTTGGCCGAGCGCCTCGGCCACGAGTGCACTCGTGTCGCTGGCCATGGCCGGAGGACTGTCGAGGCGGTCGGCGGGTTCAATAGCGGCGGCGTCCGCGAGGCCGATGAGCCGGCTCAGATCGACACTCACCGATCGCACCCGGCCTCTGGCTTCGATGAGCAGCAACTCCTGACGCGCCCGCTGCGCCTCGCTGCGTGACACGTCGTTGGGCGGAAGGAATCCGGCCTCCACGCGGGTGCGCACATCCGCCAGCGCGCTGTCGGCCGACGCGAGCGCGGCCTCGAGCACTCGCACGGTCTCTCTCGCGGTCACGAGCGCCCAATAGGCGCGCGATACCTCGAGGCGCAGGTCGAGCCGCACGGCCGCAAGGTCGGAGCCGGTCGCCGTCGCTTCCGCCTGTGCCGCCCGTGCCAGCGCGTCGGAGCGTCCGGCGGTGTAGACCGGCCACACCAGCTCGACGCGCGTGCGGAAGTTGTCGGGGATGTCGGGATAGATCACGCGCAGCGTCCCGTTTGGTTGCGGCACGCCGAACTCGTCCACGTGGTTCGTGCGCGTGTAGCCGGCACTGGCCGTCGCCGTCGGGTCGTCGGACTTGCGCCTCACGACCACGGTGGCCTCGGCGCCTGCCTGACGCGCGCGGGCCTCGCCCATCCGGTGGCTGGTGTCCACGGCCCTGGCCATGGCGTCGTCGAGCGTGAGTCGGACGGGCCCTGGCTGCGCCTGGGCGACGCCCACGGCTACGAGGCTGATCACCGCATAGGCGACCATGTAGGTAACGGCGTTCACATTGACTCTCATGACTCAGCCCCAGCCGGCGCGGCAACCGCGAGATCGGCAAGCTTGGCGATGAACACGTCTTCGAGCGACGGCGTGATGATCCGGCCGTCAATGGGCGGCACGCCCGCGCGCACGGCCAGAGCGGCCAGCTCGCGGTGCGCGGCATCGTCGGTGGTGGCAGTGAGCCACACGTGCAGGCGCTCGCCGAACACCTCGACGTGACGGTGACCGGCGGCGCGCAGACTGTCGCGCACTGCCCGCACGGCGGGAGGAAACGCCTCGACCCACAGGCCCGGCAACGACGTGCGCAGCCGACCCGGCGTGTCGAGGGCCAGCAGCGACCCGTTGTGCACGAGCGCGACCCGGCTGCACCGCTCGGCTTCGTCGAGGTAGGGCGTGGTCATCAGGATGGTGATGCCACTCTCGAGGAAGTGCGACAGCAGCTTCCAGAACTCGCGGCGCGACACGGGGTCGACGCCCGTGGTGGGCTCGTCGAGCAGCACCACCTCGGGCTGATGCACGAGCGTGCAGGCCAGCGCGAGCTTCTGCTTCATGCCGCCCGACAGCTTGTCGGCCAGGCGACCACGGAAGGACGTCAACTGCGTCATGTCGAGCAGGTGGTTGCGCCGTTCCCGGTAGTCGGTCACGCCGTGAATCTCGGCAAAGAACGAGATGTTCTCGTCGATAGTGAGGTCGCCGTAGAGGCTGAAGCGCTGCGAGAGATACCCGACCTTGTGGGTGATGGCGCGATGGTCGCGCACGGGGTCGAGTCCAAGCACCCGCACCTGGCCTCCGTCTGCGTGCATCAGGCCGCACATCAGACGAATCGCGGTCGTCTTGCCGGCGCCGTCTGGGCCGATCAGCCCGAACATCTCGCCGCGCGCGGTCTCGAACGAGAGGCCGTTGAGCGCCGAGGTCTCGCCGTAGCGCTTGCTGACGTTGGTCAGCGAGATAGCCGCGCTCATGGCCTGGTGGGAGCAGGCCCGCCGGCCAGAGGCGCCAGCGCCAGTTCGGCATCGACCGGCATGCCCTGCTTCAGCACGCCGGCCGTGTTGTCGACGGCGATACGGATGCGGTAGACGAGCTTGGCGCGCTCTTCGGACGTCTGCACATTCCGCGGCGTGAACTCCGCCTTCGGCGAGATGTAACTGACCGTGCCGGGCAGCCCCGCGCCGCCGGCATCGGTGAAGAGCATGGCTGCCTGCCCGGTTCTGATGCGAGGAATGGCGGGTTCGGGCACGTAGACGTCGGCCCAGGCATGGTCGAGGTCGGTGATGACCACGACCGGCGCGCGGGGTGCAATCACCTCGCCGGCCTCCGTGAGCTTCTCGGTGACGATGCCGGCGACGGGCGACACCAGCGTGGCGTCCTTCATCTGGTCCTCGAGCGTGGCAATCGCCGCGGCGGTCGTGGCGATGCGGCTCTGCGCGACGTCCACCTCTTCCTGGCGCGCGCCGGCCTTGACTCGCGCCACGCCCGTTTCGGCGAGCGTCACTCGTTGCTCGGCGGCCTCGACTCGCGACTGCGCGAGGTCGCGCCTGGCGGCCGCGTCATCTCGCGGCTTCTGCGCGCCTGACTTGCGCGCCAGCAACATCTCAAATCGTTGCAGGTCTTCGACGGCGGCGGCCAGTTCCACCTTGGCCGACGACACGTCGGCCCGCGCGGCACTCACCTGTGCTTCGGCCTGCCGCACATCCTCGCTACGCGCCGACGCGCGTACCAGGCGCAACTGCGCTTCGGCACTGGCTTTCTCGGTCACGGCGCGGGCAATCGCCAGCCCAAGGTCGGTGGCGTCGATGGTCAGAATGCGCGCGCCGGCTTCCACGCGGTCGCCTTCCTTCACCTCGAGCGTCAGCACGCGCCCGCCCATCTCGGGCGCCAGGCGCACCTCGGTGGCTTCGACGTGTCCCGATACGCGCAGCAGGTTGGGGTCACCCGCGGGAGCACAGGCAGCAGACGCACCGAGCGCGGCGGCCAGCGTGGCAGCCCAGGCAATGGAACGACAAAGTGGGGTCTCGGTCATCGCGGTTGATCCTTGGCGAGCATGCGAAGTGCGGTGAGCTGCATGTGAGCAACGAGCTCGCGCCGGTCGACGGGCACGAACATCGGCAGGTGGGCGCGTCCGGGTTCGGCGGCGGCCAGTTCCCGCACGGCGTTCATCATCAGCGGGCCCATGATGGTCATGTAGGCAAGCACGGGATGCACCTTGCGAAACGCGCGCGCGGCCACGCCGGCGTCGAGCATCGACGAGAACGCCACGAACACCGCGCGCATCAGCGCCAGGGTGTCGGAATCGAGCCGAGGTCCGCCTGCTGCCATCTCGCGCATCATCAGCGGCGGAAACCACGGCCGGGCATCGCGCATCTGTGCGAGCGTCTGGATGAAGCGCTCGATCTTGTGCGTGGGCGAATCGGGGCTTGCCGCAATGTCGGTAGCGGCGCCGCCCACCGCCCGCAGCATGTCGCGCACCACTTCGCGATAGAGGCCGAGCTTCCCCTCGAAGTGGTAGTAGATCATCGCTTTGTTCACGCCGGCGCCGTGCGCGATGGCGTCGACACTGGCGCCGTCGTAGCCGTGACTCGAGAAATCGGCGGCCGCCGCCGCAAAGATCAGGTCGCGGGTCGTGGCCGACGGCGTGACGCGGCCCGTCGCAGGCGCAGGGCCCGGGCGTTTGGCGCGCGTCAGCGTGAGGCGACTCGTGCCCCGGACGGCATGGCGACTCGCCGCCGGCCGCTCGGGCACCGGTGTCTCTGGCCGTCGACGCAGGGCCACAGCCGGAACTGGCGCGGCGGGCGCCACGGCGGCGGGGCGGCGACGGGTGATGGCAGGCGGCATGGTAAAATTAACTAAACAGTTGGTTTAACTAGATAGTTAATTAACCAGGGCGCGACTGTCAACCCCAGACAGTGCACCAGACCAGGCGTGGGCGCGTCAGAATAGAGCATGCACATCGTGATGTCGGGCGGTAGCGGGTTTCTTGGTCGCGCCCTCGAGCGTGTGTTGTCGCGGGACAGGCATCGCGTGTCGGTGCTCACGCGGCGCGCCAGGGCAGGTCGCCCCCACGACATCGTCTGGGCCCCTAGTGGCGAGTCGGGCCCGTGGGCCGAGGCCCTGAAGGGCGCCGACGTGGTCGTGAACCTGGCGGGCGAAGGCATGGCCGACGGCAGGTGGACCGGCGCCCGCAAAGCCGCGCTCGTCGACAGCCGGCTCAAGGCCACCGCCAGCCTGGTCAAGGCCGTGGAGCTGACGAGCCACGGCCCGCGCGTGTTCGTCAGCGCCTCGGGCGTGGGCTACTACGGCCCCACCGGCGATGCGCGCATTGCCGAAGACGCCCCGGCCGGCCACGACTTCGTGGCGCGCATGGCCGCGGCCTGGGAAGACGCCGCCGCCCCGGCCGCGGGGGTGGGCCGGCTCGTGCTGTTGCGCACCGGCCTCGTGCTGGGCACCGAGGGCGCCCTGGCGAAGATGCTGCTGCCCTTCAAGCTGGGCGTGGGCGGGCGTCTTGGCTCGGGCCGGCAGTGGATGCCGTGGATCCACGTCGACGACTGGGCGGCGCTCACCGCGCGCCTGATTGCGGAGCCAGGAGCCACGGGCCCCTTCAACCTGACGGCGCCCGAACCCGTGACCAACGCTGACTTCACCCGCGCGCTCGGGCGGGCCCTGCACCGGCCCACCGTGTTCCCCGTGCCGGCATTTGCCTTGAAGCTGGCGCTCGGCGAAATGGCCGAGCTGCTGCTCACCGGGCAGCGCGCCGTGCCGGCCAAGGCGCTGGCACTCGGCTATGACTTCCGCTATCCCGCAATCGACAGCGCGCTGGCCGCCGCGCTCGGTTCGCCGTAAGCCAGGCACGAGTCCGCGCGCGCGTGGTGTATCCTGCGGCGTCTCGATTCCCCAGGAGCACACCATGGTCTTTTCCAAGTCAGAACTGATTTCGGCGCTGCAGCACGAGGTCCGCATCCTGGTGCATCTGGCAGGCAAGGTCGACCGCGCGCAACTCGACTACCGGCCCACCGCAAAGCAGCGCAGCACACTCGAGTTGCTGCAGTACCTGTCGATGATGGGGCCGGCGCTCGTGGAGGTTGCCCAGACCGGCGTGCTCGATCCGGCTCGGTGGACCGTGGCAGAAAAGCACGCTGCGGGCCTCGCCTTCGACGAGACCGTGGCGGCTATCGCCGCGCTGCACGACACCTACACCCGCGTGCTCGGCGACCTGTCCGACGACGACTACCGCACGGTCGTGACCGTATGGGACATTCCGACCACCCGCGGCGCGTTCATCGTCGCCTACGTGCTTTGCGGCCATGCGGCGTACCGCACGCAGCTCTTCGGCTATCTCAAATCGTGTGGGCGCACGGAACTCGGCACGTCGAATCTATGGGACGGCATGGACCCCAGGCCGGCCTGACCCGATTCGCCGGCGGCCATCGATGCTGCGACGCGGAACAGCACGTGCGCGCGTTCGTCTAATTCAGTGACCCCACACGGAGGGGGCGCCATGAACCAGACAACCGCCTACCGCGAGCCCGACGCCTCGCTTGTGACCATCACCACCGTCACCTACGCGCTGCACGCGCTGGGGCTGGCCATCGGCGCGTTCGGCGCGGCCTCGGTAGTTGGCTCGTTCGTGTTCGGCTGGCCCTCGATCATCGCGGTCGTCATCAACTACGTGAAACGCGCCGACGCGCGCGGCACATGGCTCGAATCGCATTTCACCTGGCAGATTCGCACATTCTGGTTCGCGATGCTCTGGGCGTTCGTGATTGGCGGCGTGGGCGCGCTGCTGGCCATCGTGCTCGTGGGCTTTGCGATCTGGGCCGTGGGCTTTTTCGTGCTCGGCCTCTGGGCGATCTACCGCATCGCGCGCGGCTGGATGGCGCTACGCGATCGAAAGCCGGTGGCGTAGCACCTGCGCAGCCAGCGGGACGCCTGGCGGTGTGCTCCACGCGCCGCCGGTCAGGGCCGAACGCTCGAACGCAGCGTGCGCGGGTAGCCGCCAATCGACGCGGGCGCCTCTGCTCCACGCCGGCCTGCGCTCTGGCGGTGGTCGATCCACGCGTCCAGTGCGTCGAGCTGCGCGCCAATCAGCGCGTCGTACTCCTTGCCGCCGTGGCCCATGCCCGGAATGTAGTACACGGCCAGCACCTTCGCCGCATTCGCACGTCCGAGGCGACGCTCCACGAGCGCCTGGTAGCCTGCGCTCTCTCCAGGGGAGACGATCGCGTCGGCGGTGCCGTGCATCACGATAATCGGCCGCGCCAGAGTGCCCGTCAGATCGAGGGCGCGCAGCTCCTTCTGCACCGCAGCCGGACTTCGCGTGGGGTTCCACTGCTTCAGCTCGTCGTCGGTCAACGCGCCGCCGCCGGGGTTGAACGATGGGTCGAACCGCGGCATCGAGTCGCGGAGGTACCCGAGCAGCGCGGCGTACCCGCTCTTCCAGAGTGCCTCGGAGCCGGCCCAACGACCCACGTCATAGGTGGATCCGCCTTCCAGGGTGGCCGGAATCGCACGGATGCGCCGCAGGCTCCGCTGTTGATCCGCCGTCAGCGGCGCGGCGAGCGGAGTGCGCTCCGGGTCCCAGGCGGGATCGGCCGCGCGCGCGGCGATGATGTCGTCGATGCGGGGCGCGATGACGTCGTAGTTGCGGAGCACCGTGGCAATCGAGCCCCATTGGCTCACCTGCGAGTTGAAACCGTAGCCGGCCAGGCCGCCGTCGTACAAGTCCGGATAGCTCTCGATCAGCCACTTCGTGTGATGCCCGCCGTTTGAGCCGCCTACCATCACGGTGCGCGACGCGTCGTTGCCGTACTGCGTCTTCAACACCTGCCTGGCGTAGAGCGTCAGCTCGCGGAGGCGCCGGCGTGACTCGTAGTAGGTGTCGTGGGGCCGGGTGGCAATCGTGGTCCGGTTCCAGCCCTCGTCGCTCGCGGCGAAGGCATAGCCTTGTTCGAGCGCCGTGGTCTTGAAGGCTCCGGTCGTGAGCTCGGTGCCGGAGAACCCGCGCGAGAAGATGACGAGCTTGCCGTTCCAGGTGTCGGGCAGGTTCAGTTGGAACTTCGCGTCGTCGGGGATGACGCCGTGCAGGTAGCGATGCGGCACCGGTGTGGCCAGGTGCTCGTCGGTGTCGACCTCAGCCGAAATCGGCGCTTCTCGGGCCACCTGTCCGGCCTCGGGAAGGCTGGTCGCCGCCTGGACAGCCGCGCCGAGAAGCAAGAGCCACACGACCCACGCGTGGACCGACGGGCCGATTGAGTGCAAGATCCTGGGGACGCGGGGCATCGCGAAAAGGATACCCTGCCACGATGAACCACACGGCCCGGATCCTTGTCACGACGACCCTGCTGCTCGCAACCACGCGCGCCGCGCACGCCCAGCCGGCTGGTGCCCGGGTAACCGGCGCGACCGTTGGCGGCACGCTGGCGTGGGCGTCGCTGTGGGACGACGAGACGCATCTTGGCCGCGGACTCGTGGTGGCGGGAGAATTTACGGCGTCGGTTGGCACTCACCTGCGCGTCGCGGCGGAGGCCGGATGGTTCGGCCACGACCGCGACGCCGGCTATCTGGCAGCCGATGGCACCGTGCTGAGCCTGATGGGACGCGCCTCGGTGCTGCCCGGCCCATCGTCATGGCGCGCGCGCCCGCTACTCGGCGCGGGTGTCGGCATCGCGCGCTCTACCGGCACGCTCTCGTTGCAGACGTCGGTGGCGGGCCCCGGCGGCACGCAACCCGAGATCCGCAGCTCGTGGTCACTGAAGCACCTGGCGTGGGAGCTGCACGCGGGCGTGCGCGTGCGGGCGAACAGGCGCATGGCCGTGCGTCCAGAAGTGCGGGCCGGAGTGATCGGCGGCACGGGCGGCGATAGCGGCGCGGTCGAGCCGCCGCTACTGCGGCTACAGGGCGGTGTGGCGTTCGAGTGGGCCGTGCGGTAGGACCCGTGAAGTGCTCAGACCAACGATGACATCAAGCCGCGGTGCGAAGCGGGTGACGGGCCATATCAACGTTTGGGGTGAGCCGGCATTCCTTAGGGTCTGTCAGGGAATAAGTGACCACCTCTGGGCGTCGAGGCGCCCGCCCGGCAAGGCGCGAGGAGTGAGAATACCAAGCGTATTTGAGCGACGAGCAACGCCGCCCGGCGGGATGCATCGGCGGCCAGAGGTGGTCAGTTATTCCCTGACAGGCCCTTAGC
>JANNEJ010000737.1:0-6312 GCA_031378585.1 Acidobacteriota bacterium
CGCGCGGCTACGACCTCGGCGACGGTGTGCTGTCGACCATCGAAGAAGTGGCGGAGATGTGCGGCATCGCCGTGCTCCTCTCCGCACTCGTCGACTACCTGGCGCGCGACGCGCTCAGTTGCGAAACGTGACCCGCACCTGCGGGACGTCGCGCGCCAGGTAGTCGACGAGTGCGTAGAGGAGCACGGCGATGCCGCACATCTCCGCCACTTCTTCGATGGTCGACAGCACACCGTAGCCGAGGTCGTAGCCGCGCGCACTGACGTAAAGGCCGCTGGCCAGCTCCAGCCCGAGCGCGCCGCCAACGTACACGAGACCCGCCAGCACGATAAGGTTGCGGCTGCGTGCTGGCAGCGCGAGCACGAAGCGCAGATAGACGCCGCCGAAGGCTGCGACGAACGCCAGCGCGGGGACGACCCAGGCGAAGAACAGCAGACCAGACGTGATTCCCAGCAGACGACGGATCGGCCCGATGCTCAGTTCGTGGATGACCAGCATCTCGTCGGCAGCCATCAGCGCGAAGATCACCGCCAGGCCCGCCCAGTGGCGCGCAAACAGGTCGCCGCCGCGCCGTGCGTGCACGGCGATGATACCGAGCAGCATGGCCGCGCCCAGCAACGTCACACCGGAGTAGAACGTCGGCAGCCTCCCCTCGCTCGATACGCCGAAGAACGCCGCGTAGGCCTCGCCCAGGCGCGACGGCCAGAGGTAGCGAAAGACGACCGCAGGAAGATTGAGCAGGTGAATGCCAATGACGCAGGCGGCCAGAGCACGGCCGACGCGCCTCGCCGATAGCGTGAGGGCGATCGAATCGCTTGCGCCGTCCGGGTCGGCATTGCGTCTCGGCATGCCCAGCATGATAGCGGCTCGTGCGTGGCCGGCAGAACCCATCGCCCATCCCATCGGCACCCAGTAGCGCGATGATCACACAGACGCCTGACTGGTTCCGGGAGTGAGCAGCCGCCGTCCACCGGGTCGTCCCTGAACCGCCTCGGCGCAGCCGCCCCTCGCGCGGGTGGACGCACTATCCACGTTCGCCGAAGGCCGTTCGCATACCCGGCAGCTACCTCGCGGCAGCCCCGGCGTCAGTCGCCCGGCACGATCTCGCACTGCAGGCCGTCGCAGCGCACCTGCAGGCGAGCCTCCGGCAACGGCGTCGAGCGTCCGTTGCCGGCGTGGCGATGCCCTTGGAGCGTCGCCGTGATCGTGGTGCCTGTGTCCTCGATGCGCAGCGTGGCGAACTGCCCGTTCTTCTGCTGCGGCGGGTCGTGCGAATAGGGGCCGCCCTTGCGCCGCACGAAGCGGTCGAGCGGCGCGGCGTGTGCCACCACAAAGCCGCCGTGGGCGTTGTTACGCCCGTCGTCGAACGCGAGCATGTGCCCGTCGCCGCTCAGCATCAGCAGGCGCGATCCGAGTTCCAACGAGCTGATGCGGTCGCCAATGGCCTGCCGCTCCGCGGTATAGGCGCCCCAGCCGTGGCCATCGCCGTCGCGCGCGATCCACGGCACCGGATTCACCCACACCACGAGTGGCACGCGGTCGGCGACGGCACGGCCGAGCTCGTCGAACAGCCACTTGAACTGCCGCAGGCCGAGCATCGTGTGTTCGTCCGGAAGCCGTTCGGATCGCGCGTCGGTCACGAGGAACCGCACCCGGCCGACGTCGAAGACCTGCGAGATGGGGCCATCGGCGTTTGGTCCGATCGGCAACGGATAGTGCGGCACGTCGGTGGCGTAGTAGGCCCGCGCCGCGTCGCGCGTGGGCGACCTGCCGTCGGAGTCGTTGACGCCGTAGTCGTGGTCATCCCACATGTAGACAATGGGCGTGCGGCGGTAGAAGAGCGCCTGATGCTCCTGCGACAGCACGCTATCGAGCGCCAGTCTGAACCGGCCCATCAGGGGTTCGATCGGACGCGCCGCCCCGGTGATGTTGTAGTAGTGAAAGTCGCCCATGTGGATGAACACATGCGGGTCGAGGGCGGCAATCGCGTCGAACACCCGGCTGTTCGAGACGTGCGAGAGCGGCACGAGCCGGGTGCCGCCGGCGCACGAGGCAAAGGCCGCCGTGAAACTGAACGCACCGGTCCCGAAGGTGCGGAACCGCACCAGCGTGCCGCTGCCGGCACGGAAGCCGCCGAAGTATTCGCGATTGGAGGTCAGGTCTGCGAGGGCATACTCCACCACGATTCGTCCGGCCTGACTGCGCGACGGTGCCCGCAGGGCGCGGCCCTCGACCGCCCGAGCGCTGCCCAAGTCCCGCTGCTCGCTGACCAGCAGCGGCGGTGCAGGCCCCGTCAACCGTTCAAACGCAGCAAGAACCGTGGCGGACGTAGCCGTGACAGCGCCCGACCACAGCCACGCGGGGGTCGGCAGGGTTGGGGCGCTCCCGGGGGCCAAGGCGAGAAATGCGGCCGTTCTTGCCAGGAACTGGCGCCGGGGAAGCGCAGAGGGCGAAAGCGGCACGCCTGCCAATCCTATCGTATTGGTGTCCTCGAGGGCCCGATCTCAGGCGCACCGGCGGCCTGGGGCTGATAAGATCGCACCGCGGCTCTGCGATTCGTGGAGTCGGCGCGTGCGGCTGGTTCCGTGGTTGTCGGAATCAGGTTCGCCCGCGCATCGGAGCCAGGCATGTTCCAGGGACGTCCCCGCAGCAAACGCGATCGTGAGCGTGCGCGGCAAGACCGGCAGAAGCAGAAGACCCAGAAGCGTGTCGATGCGCGCGAGCGGCGCGCCCATTCGCCCGACGCGCCTCCGGGTATCGATCCCGATATTGCTGGCATTGTCCCAGGCCCTCAGGCCAATCCGTGGGGAGACGATCTGTCTGACCTGGCCGATGATGGCGACGGCGACGGCGACAGCGACGCGCCGGAAACGGCGTAGCCGGGATCCGTTGACGGTCAGTGTCGGTCGGCAGCACCGTATGTGCGCCGTCACGAGGTCGCGTCGCTGGGTGATCATGTGGCGGGCTTGCCCGGTGAGCCGCCTGGGGCGCTGGCCGCGTTTCCAATTTCACGGCCTGTGAAGGGCTGGACCCCGGCCGCTACAATGGCCACATGTCCAGCCTTTTTCCTTGTACCGACGCGCGGGTGCGCGCATTCGCGATCACGCTGACGCTGCTGACCGGGCCTGTGGCCGCCAGCGCCGGGCAGCGCGACACCGGCGGCGATCAGGCAGTAGCGGCTGACGCGTTTCACGACGCTGCGGGACCGGCGGCCGTGACCGGGGGCGCCAGCCTGGAGGCCCTGCGCGATGAAGTGGGCGAGTTGCGCCGCCAGTTGAGCGACCTCTCGTCGGAACTGCGCGCGCTGCGCCGGCTGGTGCCCGACGGTCGGTCGCTGGCACGCGCGCCAGCCCAAGCACCCGTGACCAGCCAGGTGCCGCCCGAGATGCTGCAGGCGCAGGTCGAAGAGCTGGCGCAAACGAAGGTGCAGTCGTCGTCGCGCTTTCCCGTGACGCTCTCGGGCACCATCGTTTCCAACACGGTGATGAATTCGGGCGACGCCAACTGGCTCGAGAGTCCGAACCTGGTCGGCACCGCTTCGGGCGGGTCGATGACCTCGACCATGCGCCAAAGCCGCCTGGGTCTCGACGTGCGGGCCATTCCGGTTGGCAGTTGGACAGCCAAGGGCTCGCTCATCCTCGACTTCTTCGGCGGCACGCCAGGATTTGTGACCGGCACGGTGATGGGGTTGCCGCGCCTGCTCTACGCGTTTGGGCGGCTCGAACACGGCGGCACGGCCATCCAGGTCGGTCAGGACCACGTGATGCTCGCCCCGCGCGACCCCACATCGCTTGCGGCGTTCTCGTTTCCGCAGTTCTTCAGGTCCGGCAACCTGTATCTGCGCGCGCCGCAGGTGCGCGTGGAGCAGCGCGTCGGCAACGTGACCGTGAAGGCCGGCATCGTGGCGCCCGTGGCCGGGGACGCACCCGGCAGCTACGTGTTCGCGCCCACGGCCGGGGCCGGCGAGCGCTCGGAGCGGCCGGCATTCGAGGGGCACATCGGCTTGGATCGCGGCAACGAGGATGCGGCTGGCGAGGCGCACCTCGGCGCGTCGGGCCACTACGGCTGGATCAAGCAGGCCGGCACACTCGGTAGCGCCTCGGCCGGGGCGATCGATTTTCTGGTGCGGCGCGGCCGAGTGGGCGTGGCCGGTGAGCTGTTTGCGGCCGACGAGCTCGACGCCTACGGATCGGGCGTGGGGCAGCCGGGCCGGTCGGAAGGCGGCTGGGTTGAAGCGCGTCTCCGAGCGGCCACCCGCGTGTCGCTGAACGGCGGCCTGTCGCTGGACCGCCGCCCCGACGGCGCGGGCGCGGCCGGCCGCCTGCGCAACTCGAGCGCGTTCGGCAACGTGATTGTGCGGCTCACGCCTGAAGTGGCGGCCTCGGTCGAGTACAAGTGGCTGCAGACGCGCTACCAATCGGGCAGCAATCGCGAGAACCACCACGTGAACGCGGTGTTCGCGGTCTCGTTCTGAGACACGGCGACGCCGCACGGCACCGGCCGGTTCCCGTCGTGACAGGTGCCGGCCGGCCGGATGCGGCCCGCGGAGGTGGCCGCCGCCACCGTTCGGCTATCGGCCCGGACGGACCAGCACCTGCATGAGGTTGCCCTGCGCACTCGTGTTGATCACCTCGATCACCGTGCCTGTGTTGGGCACGCGCACGCCGGCCTGTGGCGTCAGCGGTGACCACGGATGCGTCGCGTCGAAGAACACCGGCACCGGCGACAGGGCCGGGTAGCTGTTGGCCACACCGAGCCGGTGCAAGGTAATTGCCTCGGTGGGTTCGAGTCCGAAGGTCGAATCGTAGGATGGCACGCGGCCAGACCAGTAGGCCCCGGTGGACCGTTGCAGCGGCGCCTGGTGCGCGTCGATGGGCAGGATCAATCCTGCTCCGGGGTGCTGGCTGGTCTTGTTGTCGCCTTGCGAGGTGTCCCAGTAGTGGATGAGCAGCCCGTCCTGATAGGGGAAGTGTTCCACCCAGTCAGGCCGCGTGTTGGTGAACCCGAAATTGTACGGACCGGTCAGCAGGGCGGAGTCGTAGCCGCGGTATGGCCTGAACTCCGACAGGTAGGCATTGAAGTGCGTGCTCGTCTCGACGCCCGTCGTCTGCCTGAATCCGTTCAGCGTCCAGCCATTGGGTGTGGCTTCGGCGCCGTCGGTGAAGCCGCCGATCGCGATCTGATCCACGAGCAGGCCCCGGCCCACCACCGCGCCATCGGTCCAGTAGCGCAGGCGCAGCAGTACCGTCTGTCCGGCAAACGCCGAGATGTCGAAGGTCGCGGCAACGAACGCACTGGACGTGCCGGTGATGCCGTTGCCGAAGTTCTGGCCGTTGGGGTTGGTGTTGGTCGTAAGGTTGCCGGCGAGGTTGGTCCACGAGGTGCCGCCATTGGTCGACACGGCGACCTACGCGTAGTCCCAGTCCTGCTCGATATCCGCCCCGAGCTGCATCGACAGGAGGGTCGTGCCCGGCGGCACCGCGAGACTGCGCGTCATCGTGTTGTCGAGGTTGTCGCCACTGCCGCTGTACCAGGCGTGCGTGCCCTCGGGTGGCGTGGCCAGCGTGGTCGACACCACTTTGTCGGGCAGCACGGTGAACAGGCCCTGGGCCTGCTTCGTGTTGGCTTCCGCCGGCCCGAGCTTGTGGCTCGACCGCTTGCCCGCGAACGACACTTCGTAGGTCAGCCAGCCGAGCTGGAACTTGTCCCACGCCGTCATGTCGCCGGGCCGCGCACCTAGTTCTTCTCAGGGCAGGTTTGGCGGCGGCACCCGACGCTTGGTGGCCTGCTCAAAGGCATAGGCCAGTTCGATGAGCCTGGGCTCGGTGCACGCCGTGCCCGCGAAGCTCACTCCATAGGGCTGATCCTTTGCGTTGAACCCGGCCGGAAACTCCGGCGTTGGCGCATTTGGAACGAATCCGAACGGCACAATCACCGTGGGATGTCCCGCCTTGGCGGAGATGCCGGCGCCGCTGCTGCCCGGGAAGATGAGCGCGTCGAGCTTGTTCACGTCCATGGCTTCGTCGATGCCGTGCGTGCGGGCGAGGAAGATGTCCTTGGCCCGGTCGGCCAGGTAGCGGGCCCGGTCGGCCTCGAGGTTCATCTCGTCGGACACGTCGAAGTGCGCCTGGTCGTATTTGATGGCGCCCCGGTTCCGGTTGGCCACGTTGTAAGCGCGCAGTTCGGTCAGCGTCTTCACTGGCGCGCCCGGCCCGAGGGACGCGAGCCACAGGTTGAAGTCGCGCTTCATGCCGTACTTGAACACCGTCGAGCAGGCGGCGTCGTTGCCCTTGTTATTGGCGGGGCCGGCAC
>JANNEJ010000741.1:0-2252 GCA_031378585.1 Acidobacteriota bacterium
GCCGAAGCCCTTGCCGGTTGCGTCGCTGGCGGCAAAAAGCGCGTTCGAGTTGGTGTAGGCCATGTCCATGTAGATGCCCCACCCGCCGCGGACGACGCGCCGCCCGTCGCCGGTCACGTCGTAGGCAAAGCCCAGGCGCGGCTGCCAGTTGTTCTTGTCGTCCTCCGGGTCCTTGCCGAAGTTTTCGAGGCCCTTGATCCCAGTCAGCAACCCGGCCGCGCCGGCCAGTTGCACCTTGACGAAGTTGGGATTCTTCGACTGGTCGAACTGGAAGCCCTGAATGAGGTCGTAGCGCAGCCCGAGGTTGAGCGTGAGCCGGTCGGTGACCGCCCAGTCGTCCTGCACGTAGAACGCGTATTGCTTGAGCGGGATGTTCGCGGCGGCGTCGCCGTCGCTCAGCGTCACGAGCGAGATGGGCCCGTTCACGTCGTCGGTGAGGTGCGTGTTCTGCACGATGCCTTTGCCCGTGTTGAACGTGATGAACAGACGCGGCTCGTTGATGAAGTTGACCCCGGTCTTGAAGTCGTGGCCGATGCCACCCATGCCCGAGACGTGCCACGAGAAGTCGTCGCGGAACTGCCACTTCTTCTGCTCGGTGGTCTGCGGGGTATTGGGGCTCTGCCCGATCGACACGCCGTTGGGGAAGAGCTGGTACGGATCCTGGCTGCGCGCCGAGATGAAGTTGGCGAAATCGGCGTACTGGAAGATGAACTCGTTCAGCTTGCTGCCGCCGATCACCCAGTTGTGGTTGAGGTTGACCGAATTGAACGAGTTGTCGCTGTCGCCCCAACCGCTGACCGGGGTCAGGGCCGTGGCGCCGTAGGGCTGTGAGTTCTGGTTGCGGCCGTAGCGCACCGACAGGAAGTTGTTGGGGTTGACGTTGGCCGTGGCCTTCACGTTGATCAGCGTCTCGGTGTAGGGCGTGTCGAACGTGCCGTCGGCACTCGGGAAGAGACCCTTGGTCGAGACGACCTGTTTCGTGTCCTGCTGCGTCCGCTCGGCGGCCGCGAAGTAGTGCATCTTGTCTTTCAGGATCGGGCCGCCGAAGCTGCCACCGAACTGGTTCCGGCGGTAGTCCTGCTTGTCTGCGTTATTGGTCTTCTCGGTCGTGGTGACCGCGTTCATCGACTTGTCGCGGAACAACTCGAAGAAGCTGCCGCGGTAGCGGTTGGTGCCGCTCTTGGTGACGATATTCATCACGCCGCCGTTGCTGCGTCCGTTCTCGGCCTTCGAGCGCGAGGTCACGAAGTTGAACTCCTGAATCGCCTCGAGCGGGAAGAGCTGCAGCAGACCGCCGACGGTGTCGTCGTTGTTGTCGCCGCCGTCGATCTGGTAATTGACGTTTCGTCCGTTGCCGCCGTTGATCTGGGGGGAGTACTGCGTGCTCTTGGTCGGGTCGGAGTGGTTGCCCAGACCGACGCCCGGCAGCGTCGCGGCCAGGTTGGCGAACTGACGGCCATTGAGCGGGATGCTCTCGATGCGGCCGATGTCCACGATGCCGCCCACCGACGAGACCGTGGCCTCGATGAGGGGCGACTCACCGGTGACCGTGACGGTTTCCGACAGCGTCGCGATCTTCAGCGCGAAATCAAGGGTGATGGTCTGGCTGACGTTGACGATGACGCCCTTGCGCTGTTCCGAGGCGAAGCCGGGAAGCTCCACGGCCACGTCGTACAGGCCGACGTTGAGCGCGCTCAGACGGTAGACGCCTTCCGTATCGCTTACGCCTGTGCGGCTGAAGCCGGTGGACGGGCTGGTGGCCGTCACAGTAGCGCCGGGAATGGCGGCGCCCTGGGCGTCAAGGACCCGGCCAAGGACGGTGCCCGTCGTCTGCTGCGCCGAGGCCGTCGCCGCTGTGAGGGCTACGAGCATGACAAGACTTGCAATTCGGGTTCGCATGATTCCTCCGAGATAAAAATCTATATGTTTCATGTGTATTTCCAATGTGCTTGAACGCTTGGTCAAATGTCAAGGGCATCACGGGAGCCAAGGCCACCCAGGTCAACCATTTGCAGGTGTTTTTCACCATAAGCGGCTGTTCGTCCCTGGTGAATGAACCCGCGTAACCGTTGCCGGACCCCGTTCAGGGCTGGTCAGTCACCGCAGCGCCGCCAGCAACCGCTCGACTTCGGCTCGTTGCGGCGCACCTGGCGCCAGTTGGTCGAGGAGTTGCCGCGCCTCGGCGGCCGCGGCCGCGGGGGCGCCCGGGAGGGGGGGCGCGGGCGGCCCGGGCACCCGCGCCCCGACCCAGC
>JANNEJ010000756.1:0-3487 GCA_031378585.1 Acidobacteriota bacterium
CCTGTCGGCGCTCGAGTTCAAGCTCCTGACAGCGTTTGTCACGAGGGCGGGCCGCGTGCTCTCGCGCACGCAGCTGCTCGACGAGGTATGGGGCGCGGAGACACATGTGACCGACCGCGTCGTCGACAACCAGGTGACGAATCTGCGCAAGAAGATCGAGCCGACCCCGGACCGGCCGCGGTTCCTCGTGTCGCTGCGTGGGCTCGGGTATCGATTCGACCTCGTCCCACCACGCACCTAAGGCTGTTCCGGGAGGATCCGAAACGGCTTGCGCCCCTTGAGGCGGTAAATCGAAAAATCCGTCCGATCGGTCGTGAAGATGATCGCGCTGCCCAGTTCTTCGCCGAGCGCGACGAGTGTGGCATCGGTGTAGTCCATGGGCACATCGGCGTACTTGTCGAGGAGCATCGCGACGCGTGTCAATGAGTCCGTGCTCGTCGGCACGAGGAGGGCCCCGCCGGCCAGGAAGAACCGCACACACGCCGCCGGGCCGCCAGGCACGCGTCCCAGAAGATGGGTTGCTTCCGTCAGCACGGCTTCCGTCGAGACCACCGCTCCGCTCCACTCGTCGAAGGCGCGCCGGCAGGCCACATGATGGGTCTGACTGCGGTCAAGGAGCGAGACCAGCGCACCGGTGTCGAGAAGCAGTTCACCGGCCATGCTTCAGCGATTCGATGACGTACTCCCGATGTCGTTCCGCCAGGTCAGGCACGCCGGACGCGAGAGATCCAATGAGCGGCCCCACGCGCTCGGATGGCCGTTGGCCGGTCGGTTGGCCTGTCTGCAAAAACGCTTCGAGCGCCATGCGAACGACGTCGGAGTTCTTGCGGCGAAGCTGACGTGACGTTCGCCGGAGCGCCTCGCCCAGCGAGGCCGGCAAACGGACGGTGATCTGGTCCTGCACGACGCGACCCTCCACTGGTCTACAATGCATTGTAATGCAATGCATTCAACGCGTCCACTTCGCGCGCTGCGAGCGCCGGCGCGCGTCGCGGGCGGTACACAGCCGTGACCAAGCGGTGACGATCGCGGCATGAGCACCAGACACGGCGTGCGTAGGCTCTCGTCTTGGAGGAGTCGATGAAGCAGATCCTGACTATTGCGCTCGCGCTCGTCGTGGCCGGAACGCTGGTCGTCGCGCAGAACGCGCGCGACCCGCAGGTGCTGTTCAAGGCCGCGCAGCACACCGAAGAGGTGCAGGGCGACCTGAAGGCGGCCATCGCGCAGTACCAGCAGGTGGTGGCGGCCGGCAATCGCGTGCTGGCGGCGCAGGCGCTCCTGCGAATGGCCGCGTGTTACGGGAAACTCGGAGACGCAGAGGCTCGGACGGTCTACGAGCGCGTGGTCCGCGAGTACGCGGACCAGAAGGCCGCCGTGGCGCTGGCGCGAGCAGGGCTCGGCGGCACGAGCGCGGTCGGCCAGACCAGAGGCGACCGCGCGGTGTGGACGGGACCGTATGTGGACCTCTTCGGCCAGGTCTCGGCCGACGGCCGGTTCATCAGCTTCACGGACTGGATGCGCTCCTTCAACCTCATGGTCCACGACGTGGCCCGGCACACGGATATCGCGTTGACGAACAACCAGCCCTTTGTGAACAACCCCACGGCGGTCTATGCCGGCCAGGCCATGTGGTCTTCCATCTCGAAGGACGGCAAGCACGTCGCCTACGGCTGGGTGGACGACACCAATGACGTCCAGATCCGCATCGCCCCGCTCGACGCCGCTGGCACGGCGAAGCCCCGCCAGCTGCTTACGTTCAAGGGCGACGAGGTCAGATTCCCAGGAGTCTACGATTGGTCCCCTGATGGCAAGCACATTGCGCTGGTGCTCGCCCGCACCGACGGGACGAGTCAGATCGGACTGGCGGCGGTCGCCGACGGCACGCTGCGGGTGCTGAAGACCACTGGCTGGCAGGGGCCCGATCGACTGTTCTTTTCGCCCGACGGCCAGCACCTGGCTTACGACCTTCCAGCAACCGACACCAGCGTCGCGCGCGACGTGTTCGTCCTGGCCGCCGACGGCAGCCGGGAGATCCCGATGGTCGTGCATCCCGCGCACGACAAGCTCATGGGGTGGTCGCCCGACGGCGCCTACGTGCTCTTCAGCAGCGACAGAACCGGGTCGACCGGGCTGTGGACCCAGGCGTTCGCGAACGGGCAACGGCAGGGATCACCCGAGCTGGTGCGACCCGACATCGGCGCGTCCAGTTTTTCGCTTGGCCTGACCCGCGCAGGCGCGCTGTATCTCTACCGGAGCGTCGGCAACAGGGATCTGCGGGTCGCGCCAATAGACCTCGCCACGGGTCGCTTGTCGGCGCCGGCTCGCGAGTTCGGCCAAGGGTTTCTGCCGGGTCCCCGCACACCAGGCTGGTCGCGCGACGGCACGCAGCTGGCGTATCAAGCGTGCAACGGCGACTGCGTGGCGATTCGGTCGGTAGAGACCGGTGCCGTGCGCCAGCTGCCGCGCACCGTGCTGTATCCGCGGGATCCGAGGTGGGCACCCGACGGTCGGTCGCTGGTCGTCGCCGCGCGCGACACGCGGGGGCGCAATGGACTCTTCCGGCTCGACGCGCAGTCGGGCGCGATCCTGTGGACACTGGATGGACCGGCCTTCAACTCGTACCCGCAGTGGTCGCCGGATGGCACGAAGATCCTCTACCTGCTCCGCCGCGACGGCGTGATGGAGCACGACCTCCAGACCGGCACCGGGCGGCAGATCGTCAAGAATCCGCAACTCAACTACGGCCTCAGCCTGTCGCCGGACGGACGGTTCATGGCGGCGAGGGCGCTCGACAACCCGAACGCGACACAGACGCTGCAGGTGATTCCCGCTGGAGGCGGCGCACCTCGCGAGTTGCTGCGCGTGCACGGACCCGACCGGATCGACCGAGGCCCGGTCGTGTGGACACCCGATGGCCGGAGCCTGATCGTGGCGCAAACGCTGTCGTCGCACCTGGGCCTGTGGCTCGTGCCCATCGACGGCTCGACGCCTCGCAAGCTGGACCTCGACTACGCCAGCTGGGTCGAGGGTGGACAAGGTCCGCTCGATGAGGGTTTCAGCCTGTCGCCAGACGGACGCTCGATCGTGTTTCCGATGGGCAAGAACTCGGCGGAGGTGTGGGCCCTCGAGAACATCCTGCCCGCCGCCACTGCGAAGACGCCGGCCACCCCGCGCCGATAGGAGTCGAACATGAAGCAGTTCGACAACTCCCGCCGGCCCCGAGCGCAAAGGCGTCGGGCAGCCACCAGCAGTGAGGCCGTCGACCTCGTTCCCGCGAGCGCGGGCGTCCTAGACCTGACCAGATCTTGACGAGCGCCGCATGAGAACCTGACACGGCAGGAATAGGCTGTCGTCGTGGAGAAGTCGATGAGGCAGATCCCGAACGTTGACCGTGCGGCCGGCCCACGCTGATGCCGTGGCTCCTCGCGGCGCTGCTGGCGATCCCTCTGGGGCTGGACCTCTACCTCCCGGTGCCGGAGGCCAACCC
>JANNEJ010000764.1:0-1793 GCA_031378585.1 Acidobacteriota bacterium
ATCCGGAGAAGCGGCGCGCGGCCATCGCTGACACCGCGGATGCCAAGCGCAACCGCATGAAGCAGGTGTGCTCCACCTGCCACACGCCCGACCACATCAATCTCTTCTACAAGCAGTACGACGACGTCGTCATCAACTTCAACGAGAAATTCGCCAAGCCGGGGCAGGCCATCATGAGCGCGCTGGCGGCCAACGGCATGCTCACCAAGACGCAGTACGACGAGAAGATCGAGTGGACGTGGTACTACCTCTGGCACCACGAGGGACGGCGCGCGCGCATGGGCGCCTCGATGATGGCGCCAGACTACACGCAGTGGCACGGCATGTTCGAAGTGGCCGAGCGTTTCTACATGGAGCTCATTCCCGAGGCGCGCGAGATCACAGGCAAGGCGCTGCGCGCCGGGCGGACCGCACAGGCGCGGGCGGCCAACGCGGTCATCGACGAGATCCTGAACCGGCCTGAGCACCAGTGGCTGCTGAAGGGTGCCGAGGAGCAGGCCGACGCCATCAACCGCGAGATGCAGCGTAAGTACGGCCAGACGAGGCAGGAACGATGACCGAGCGCGTTGGCCGCCGCACCTTCCTGAAGATGGCCGGCGTGGCCGCGCCGGCAGTGGCGGCGTTTTCGTGCGCCGACAAGAACGAAGCGGCCCGGCTAGGCAGCGCCGCGCCAGTGGACCGCGAGTCGATCACGTGGGACAAGGCGCCGTGCCGCTTCTGCGGCACCGGCTGCGGCGTGATGGTCGGCGTGGAGCAGGGGCGCGTCGTGGCCGTGCGCGGCGACGAGGCCAGCCCGGTGAACAAGGGCCTGCTGTGCGTCAAGGGCTATCACCTGCCGGGCCTGCTCTACGGCGAAGACCGGTTGCTGTATCCGCAGCGGCGCCAGGCTGACGGCTCGTTCGCCCGCATCTCGTGGGACGAGGCCCTCGACCTCATCGCGACGAAGTTCGGGGAGACCCTGAAGCAGCACGGTCCCGAGGCCGTGGCGATGTATGGCTCCGGGCAGTGGACCGTGTTCGACGGCTACGCCGCGCTGAAATGGGTGAAAGGCGGCCTGCGCAGCAACAACCTCGAGCCCAACGCGCGCCTGTGCATGGCCAGCGCCGTGTCGGGCTTCCTCACGCAGTTCCAGAGCGACGAGCCGATGGGCTGCTACCAGGATCTCGACGCCGCCGACGACTTCGTGCTCTGGGGCAACAACATGGCCGAGATGCACCCGGTGCTCTTCAGCCGGATGCTCGAGACCAAGCGCCAGAAGCCGGCCACGCGCATCGTCGACATCGCCACGCGCCGCACGCCCACCACCGACTACGCCGACCTCCACGTGCTCTTCAAGCCCGGCACCGACCTGGCGCTCGCCAACGGGCTGCTCTACCTCGCCATCGAGGAAGGGCTCGTCAACGAGGAGTACGTCGCCGCCCGCACGAACGGATTCGACGCGGCACGGCGCGTGGCGTTGCAGTACCACCCGGCGCACGTCGAGCGGCTGACCGGCGTCGGCGAGGCGACGCTGCGGAAGCTCGTCCGCTGGCTCGGCACGGCGCGATCGGCGATGATGCTGAGCGGCCGCGGGGCGGAGCAGCACAGCAAGGGCGTGGACACGGTTCATGCTTTCATCAACCTTGCTCTCGCGCTGGGCCTTCCCGGCAAGCCCGCGAGCGGCTGGGGCTGCCTGACCGGTCAGGGGAACGGCCAGGGCGGCCGCGAGCACGGCCAGAAGGCCGACCAACTGCCCGGCTACCGCCTCATCGAAGTCGATTCCGACCGCGAGTTCATCGCCAAGCTCTGGGGCG
>JANNEJ010000792.1:0-4806 GCA_031378585.1 Acidobacteriota bacterium
CGACCCGAACCTCGGGAACTGGCTCGTCGATCCCGAGTGGAACCTGATTCTCATCGACCATTCCCGTGCGCTGACCAGGACCAAGACCCTCGTGCACAAGATGCTGGTGCGCGACGACGCGTTGTGGACGCGCATGATGGCGCTTACGGAAGCCTCGCTGACCTCGGCCGTGGGCCAATGGCTCGGTCCGGACGAGATCCGCGCTCTGCTCGATCGTCGGGGAAAGATGCAGGCGGAACTGGAGAAGCTGGCCCCCCAGAGGCCATGACGCGTCCCTGGTGCTACGTCTCGCGCACGCCGCGTCCGCGGAACCAGAACACCATGGCGGCCAGCACGAGCAGCGTGCCGTTCAACGCAATGACCGTGGGCACCGAGAACGCGGTGGCGATGTTGCCGCTCACGAAGTTGCCAAGCGGCGACGCGCCGCGGAACGCCACCATGTAGATGCTCATCACGCGGCCGCGCATCTCGTTGGGCGCAATCAGCTGCACGAGCGAGGTGGTCATCGAGAAGGTCGACACGAGCAGCCCGCCGCCGATGAAGAGCAGCAGCTCGCTCAGCCACAGCTGACGCGTCAGCGCGAACGCGACCATCACGCAGCCGAAGGCGAAGACGCCGCCAAGCAGCGCCCGGCCCATTGCGCGCGACCTGCCCAGCCACGCCACCGTCATCGCGCCCAGCACGGCGCCCGAACCCGAGAACGCCATCATCTCGGTGTAGAGGCCGACGTCCTGGTGGTAGACCTCTTTCACGATGATCGGCAGGAAGGTGAGCATCGGAAAACCGAGGAATGCGGCCACGAAGCCCAGCACGGTGAGCGCCACGAGCGTGGGCTGACTCTTCACGTAGCGCAGGCCGCCCTTCATCTCGTCGATCATCGGCTTCTGCACCGACGGCGGAATGTGCTTCACGTGCAGCGCGAGCAGCGCCGCGATCACGAACAGGAACGACACGCCGTTCAGCCCGAAGCAGGCCACCATGCCGAAGGCCGTGAGCGCCGCGCCGGCAATCAGCGGGCCGATGATGCGCGCCAGATTGAACTGAATGGAGTTGAGCGCCACCGCGTTTGGCAGGTTCTCTTTGCTGACGAGCGACGGGATGAGCGACTGGTAGGCCGGGCCGCCAAACGCCTGCGCCGTGCCCGTGACGGTCGAGAGCGCGAGGATGTGCCACACGCGCACCACGTCGAAGTAGACGAGCGTGGCCAGCACGAAGGCCGCGGTCATCTGCGTGTACTGCGACATGAGCAGCAGTTGCCGGCGATCCTTGCGATCGGCAATCACGCCGCCCACGAGCGTAAGCAGCAGGATGGGCAGCTCGCCCATGAGCGAGTCGAGGCCCAGGAAGAACGCGGACGCCGAGCCGGTGAGCGTGACGATCAGCCACGCCTGCGCCACCTTCTGCATCCACGTGCCGATGCTCGAGCCCAATGCGCCGCTCCACAGGAGACGAAAGTCTCTGTGGGTGAGGGCCGAGGCCAGGCGGCGCAGGGCCGCAAAGAGGTGCGCTTGCAAACTGCGTCATCTTAGCAGGCGCCGGCGGCCGACATGGAGCCATATTGCCCATACGTCACAATATGGGTAAGCTGTATCCGTGAAGACCACCATCGACATCGCCGACGCCTTGCTGGAGCGGGCCAAGCGGCACGCCCGGAAGACCGGGCGGCCGTTGCGGGCGGTGGTCGAAGACGGCATTCGGCGGGTGCTCGATGCCCACCCGGCGCCGGCGCTGGTCGAACTGCCAGACCGTAGCGTGGGCGACCCACGCGGCAAGAACCCGCTGGCCTCCTATACCTGGCCGGAACTTCGGGACGAGATCTACGGCGGGCGCTGATGGTCGCGGTCGACACCAACGTGCTCGTCTACGCGCACCGGCGCGAAGCCGAGGAACACGCCGTGGCTCGTCGGCTGGTGCAGACGCTGGCGGCGTCGCCGCAGCCGTGGGGTATTCCGTGGCCCTGCGTCTACGAATTCTTCAGTGTGGTGACGCATCCTCGCATCTGGCGCGACACGGCGAGCACGCCCGAGGAAGCCTGGCTTCAGCTCGACGCGTGGTTCGGCGCTCCCACCGTGCGCATGCTCGGCGAAACCGACGGGTTCGTCCCCGTGCTGGAGCGCTTCGTCAGACGCAGCCGCGTGCGAGGGCCCGTCGTGCATGAGGCCCGTATCGCCGCGATCTGCGTGGCGCACGGGGTCGAGTTGCTCCTGACGCGCGATCGTGACTTCGCGCTCTTCCCCGAGCTGCGTATCGACAATCCGTTCCGCTGAGCCGACGATCCGGCGACGGGCGGACAGACGCGGGCTACTTCGCGCCGTACTCTGCGTCGGTGACCTTCTGCATCCAGCGCGTCTCGCCGCCGAAGCCGATGTTCACCTGGATGAGATGCGTGGCGGGCACGGCGCCGTGCCAGTGCACCACGGCGGCGCCCGTGTAGTCGCTGTCGCCGACGCCGAGCTCTTTCACCGCCTGCCCCTTCTTCTGCGTGCGCATGCGGCCCTGCTCCACGTAGAGCAACTGGCCGTTGTCGTGGCTGTGCCACGCAGACCGTGCGCCTGGTTCGAAACGGCGGCGTGCCGCGCTCAGATCTTTGCCCTCGAGCACGGTCGAGAGCCCCGTGAAGCGCGGGTCGTCAGCCGGCGGAGGTGTCTGTCCCGTGGCCGTGAAGGTGATGGCGAGCAGACCCGCGGCGGCCAGGGCGCCGTGCACGGTCCAGCGAAGAGTGGGGCGAGCGATCATGATGGGCTCCTTGGAACGGCAAACGCTACTTCATGGGTGAGTAGTCGGTGGCGGTGAGGAACACGGATTCCACCTTGCTCGTGAGGGAACCGTTCACCTGCGATTCCGACGCGACCTTCTTCCACTCGGGATCGTTGCGGAACGCGTCCCAGCTGACCTTGGCTGCCTCGCGGCTCTTGTGCGCCAGCAGGTACACGAGCTGGTTCTGCGACGCGGGCGCGTCCATCGGTGCCATGTAGATCACGTTGCTCATGCCGTGCTTCTCGAAGATGCGCAGCGTGTGGTTGCGGAAGCGCGCATGCAGATCGCCGAGCTTGCCGTCGGGCGCCGTGTAGGTGCGCAGCTCGAAGATGCGTCCCGCCGGCTGCGCGTCGAGAGTGCCTTGCGTGATGGCGCCGGCGGCGAAGCCGGCAAGAAGGATCAGGAGGGCCGAGAATCGAGTTTTCATGCGCGACAGGTTACACGCCCCAGCCCCCAGCCACTAGCCCCCAGGTTCAAGTGCTTGACTTTCGCTTTTGATTCGCTATCATGTGCCAACGCAAACAAAAAGCGAAACACATGAGTCCAGCCACCGCCTCCGTTCAACTCGATGCGCCCGTCTCGGCTCGCGCTGCCGTGGAATCCCTGCTGCGCGACCGCAAACTCGACCGCACGCTCACCACGTCCCGTCCGCTCGAGGCGCCCTCGCCCGGGGTGCCGTTTGACGTACAGGCGCTCGACACCTATCTTCATGGCGGCCTGCCAGCCGGACAGTTGTCCGAGGTGGTCGGGCCGGCCTCGTCGGGGCGCACCACGCTGGTGTGGCAGTGGATTGCGGCCGCCACGCGCCGGGGCGACACGGTGGCGCTGGTGGATACGTTCGACCGTTTCGACCCGGCGTCGGCCACGGCGTGCGGCATCGATCTGTCGCGGCTGCTGTGGGTGCGTGGGCAGGCCATCTCGAAGACCGCGTGCGCGGTGGATCCGGTGTGGCTGCCGGGCGTGCGCACCGTCGAGGGGCCCGGCACGATGGTTGAGCGCACGCTCGACCGCGCGCTCAAGGCGCTGAACCTGGTGCTGCAATCGGGCGTGTGCCCGGTGGTCGTGCTCGACATGGCAGATGTGCCGGCGGCGGCGCTTCGCCGCATTCCCTACACCACCTGGCTGCGCGTGCAGCGCGTCATCGAAGGCAGCGATACCACATGCGTGCTCATCGCGCCCGAGCCCATGGCACGCAGTGCCGGCGGCGTTACGCTCAACGTGCAGGCGCCAGGCAGCGTGTCTCTCGGGCCGGTGTCACCGCGTGCGGCTGCTTCCGCGGCGAGCGGGCCAGCCTTCAGCGCGTCCTCGGCACCAAGCGCGTCGAGTCTGTCGAGCCTGTCGAGTGGCCCCATGCGAGGGGATGTGAGCACGCGTGCGGCGTGGAAGGGCGAAGGTCCGCGCGCCAGGCGGTTCGACGGACTGCGGTTCGAAGTGCGTGTGGCCTCGTCGCGCCGGCAGGTGGCTGGGCGCGTGCCGCTCACTGCCGAGCCGCGCGCTGACCGTCTTTGGGCGGAGCGCTAACGTGTTTGCCGCGCTCTATTCTGTGGCCGCGCCGGTCGACACGCTGGTGCGGGTGGCGCAGTCGTTTTCCCCGCGGGTCGAGGTGATGGGCCGGCTCGTGCTGTGCGACCTCACTGGAGTGGCACGTCTGTTTGGCGGTGCCCGCGAGGTTGCCGATCACCTCCGGCGCGCGCTGGTTGATGCCGGTGTCGTGCGTCTGGCGGTGGCGCCCACGCACACCGCCGCGTCGCTGCTGGCGCTGGGGCGGCCAGGGGTCAGCGTCGCGTCCACCCCGGCCGCGGCGCGCGCGGCGCTGTCGTTGTTGCCGGTGGCGACGCTGGCCGCCTGGGATGGGGGCAGCGATGGCGGCAGCGTAGCCGACGGCGCGTCGCGAGCCACGGCCGGCGACGCCCCATCGGGATGGGCACATCCGCGTAACACGCATCAGGGCCCCCAGACCCGTCGCCGGGTGCGCGGCCAGGTGCAGATGAGTCGCGGCAGCCGCCGTGCCGACGACACCGCGCGCCTGCGCGCCAATCAGGCGCTCGA
>JANNEJ010000829.1:0-8213 GCA_031378585.1 Acidobacteriota bacterium
CCAGCCTTTACATCGAGCGGCAGCTTCTTGCCGTCCTTGTCGGGCTTGCCGGCGCCAACGGCGACGACTTTGCCCTGCTGGGGCTTTTCCTTGGCGCTGTCGGGGATGATGATGCCCCCAACCTTCTGTTCACCCTCCTCGATGCGCTCGACGAGGATCCGGTCGTGCAGCGGTCGTAGTTTCGTAGCCATATCCAACAACTCCGGTCATTCAATCTGCGGCCCCGGAGGGGCCGCGAAGACATGCGGTTCAGCCGCCGGCCGGCCAGCGGCCGGTTGGGGACGGAACCCCCTCGCCCTTAGCACTCACCCCCTGCGGGGGCTAGCACTCAAGGCCTCAGACTGCCAATTCTAGTGGTGGGCGTGACAGATTGTCAAGCGCCCAGACTGGTCCGCGCGCTACGCGGCCGACCCGCGCCCACCGCGGCTCTTCAGCGCGGCCACTTTGCGAGTCAGCGTGTTGCGGTGCATGCCGAGGGCGTCGGCGGCTCGCCCCACATTGCCGTCGCAGTGGGCCACGACGCGCGCGATGAATCGCCGCTCGAACTCGCGCTGGGCATCGTCGAAGTGCACGCCCTTTTCGACCATCTCGGCGACGATCCGGTCGAGTTGCTCACGCACGGCCAGTCTCCAGCGGATGTCCCGTGAGTCGCGCAAACGCGTCCAGATACTTGCCGCGTGTGCGGCGCACGACGTCGTCGGGCAGAGAAGGCACGGGCGGGTGCTTGTTCCAGTGGATCGACTCGAGATAGTCGCGCACGAACTGCTTATCGAAGCTTGCTTGAGGGCCACCCGGAGCGTAGGTGTCACGCGGCCAGTAGCGCGACGAGTCGGGCGTCATGGCCTCGTCGATGAGCAGAAGATCGCCGTTGGCCGTCAGGCCAAACTCGAACTTGGTGTCCGCGAGAATGATGCCGCAGGCTTCGGCGTGCGCGACGCCGGCGGCATACAGCGCCAGAGTGAGGGACTTCAATCGGGGGAGCAAGTCGGCGCCGACGATGCGAGCGGCCTCCTCTTCTGGGATGTTCAAGTCGTGCCCGGACTCGGCCTTCGTAGCCGGGGTGAAGATCGGCTCCGGCAAGCGATCCGATTCGCGCAGGCCCGCGGGAAGCGGGATGCCGCAGACGGCGCCAGTGGCCAGATAGTCTTTCCAGCCGGAGCCTGACAGGTAGCCCCGCGCCACGCATTCCACCGAGAGCGGGGTCGTCTTCCGCACCAGCATTGCACGCCCCCGCAGCAGCTCGCGGTGCGGGGCGAGCACGTCAGGAAAGGCATCGACATCGGCGCTGTGCAGGTGGTTGGGCACGATACTGGCGGTGCGCGCGAACCAGAACGCCGACAACTGCGTCAGCACACGCCCTTTGTCGGGAATGCCAGAACCGAGCACGTAGTCGAAGGCCGAGATGCGATCGGTGGCGACGATGAGCAACTCGTCGCCCAGGTCGTACAGATCCCGCACCTTGCCCTGGCGGACACGGGCGAATCCCGGAAGTTCCGATTCGATCAGCGGAGAGGCGAGCGGCACGGTCATCTCACGTAAAAGGGACCGAGCATCGTAGCGATTCGTCGTCGTCGACGCAAGCGCCAGCCGCGCGGTCAGAGTGGGCTCCTCATGTAGTATTGACGTGCCGGCGGCGCCGCGGGCGTTGCGTGAGGTCGCGGCCGCCGCCCACCAGCTACCGATCATGCGCCCCTGGCTCCGAAACGTCGCCCTGCTTGCGCTGACCGTCGTGCTGGTTGGTGTGTTCCTGCGGAATGCCGACCTCAATCAGGTGTGGGCGGTCATTCGCACGGCCAACCCCGGACTGGTCGCCGTCGGCATCGCCTGCGTCTTCCTCAGCTACGTGCTGCGTGCGGTGCGTTGGCAGGTGATGCTCGCCCCACTCGGGCCGACGAGATTCTCCGTAGCGCTGCGCGCGACGATTATCGGCTTTGCAGCGTCATTCATTCTACCGGCGCGCGCGGGGGAGGTCCTGCGCCCTTGGTTGCTCGCTCGGCGCGAGGGACTCGACGCCGCGGCCGTGTTTGCGACGATCGTGGTCGAGCGGATGCTGGATCTGGTCATAGTGCTGGCACTGCTTGCGACGTTCCTGCTGGTGTTCGACCCCGGCATGTCATCGATGGACCCCGGCGTGTTCGCGACCGTGCGGGCCGGTGGGCTCGCGGCCGGGCTGGCCGCAGCCGCGGGTCTCGGCCTCCTGCTCGCGTGTGCCTCGCGTCCCGCGCTGCTCACGCGCAGTGTTGGGGTGGTCACGGCGTGGCTGCCAGCCCGGCTGCGTGCGACCGTGACAGGCATGGCCGCCGCCTTCGCGGAGGGCTTGGCGGTGGTGCGCCAGCCCTCGAACCTCATGCGTGCGCTGGCGTGGTCCCTGGTGCTGTGGCTCGTCATCGCCGCACAGACATGGATCGTGTCGATGGCCCTGGGCGTCAGGATGCCGCCAAGCGGGTCGCTGCTGCTCATCGCACTGCTGGTCGTCGGCGTGGCCGTGCCGACGCCGGGCGCCGTCGGCGGCTTTCACGAAGCGTATCGCATCGGCGCGACGTCTTTCTTCGGTGCCGATAACGACCACGCGGTCAGTGCCGCCATCGTCCTGCACGCCGTGGGATTTCTGCCGACGCTGATTGTCGGCGCGGTCCTGATGGCGCAGGAGGGACTGTCGCTCGCCCATCTCGGTGCGGAAGCGAAGCGCGCGAAAGACGAGGAGACACGCCCGTGAAGTGCCCATACTGTGGCCAACTCGGAGACAAGGTCGTGGATTCGCGCGAAAGCAAAGAAGGCGACGTCATCCGGCGGCGCCGGCAGTGCCTCAGTGACGCGTGCGGTAAACGCTTCACGAGCTATGAGCGCATCGACGAGATCCCGTACATGGTCGTCAAGAAAGACGGCACCCGGGAACGGTTCGAACGGCAGAAGCTCGTCGCGGGTTTGCTCAAGGCGTGCGAGAAGCGGCCGGTTTCGGTAGCGGCCATCGAAGGGGTTGCCGACCGGGTCGAGTCCATGTTGCAGGACCGGCCCGAGAAGGAAATCAGTACGGCTGAGGTCGGCGCCTTCGTGATGCAGGAGCTCAAGCAGCTCGACAAAGTGGCCTATGTGCGGTTCGCGTCGGTGTATCGGCACTTCCGCGACATTGGCGAGTTCATGACGGAGCTCAAGGACCTCTTGAGCGGGAAGGAGTAGCCCGCCGCCTCTGGCTGGCGCGCTGGTGTCCGACATGGCCACGACGCGGAATTCTCCTGCAGTCGCTCCTCCGGCGAGGCGACCGTTCCGCGACAACCCGCGACTGATCCTCGTCGGCATCCTGCTGTTGCTCGTTGCCCTTGCCAGCCTCGTATGGCTGGCCGACCGGTCAGCACGGCTCTCCCCCGACTTCCTGACCGGCTTCGTGCTCTACGCCCTGAGCGCGACCAACTTCACGATGCTGCTGGCGTTGGGATTCTTCCTGGTGCGCAACGTCGTCAAGCTCGTCGTGGAACGCCGGCGCGCTCTGCCGTTTGCGCGGTTTCGGGCCAAGCTCGTGGCCTTGCTACTCGGACTCACCGTGGTTCCGGCCCTGCTGGTGCTCGCGGTCGGGTCGCAGGTCGTGCTCACCGCGGTCGACCGGTGGTTCAACGCACCGATGGAGGAAGTGCTGTCGTCGGCAAGCCGAATCGCATCCGACTCCATCGACGAGCGCAAGGGCATCGTCAGCGACGAGGCGGCGCGATTGGCTCAAGTGCTGGCTCGGGTCGACCTGACGGGTGACGTCGAAGGTGTGCGCGCGGCGATTGCGCCCGATGTGAGTCAGCGGCGCATCGGCCTGGTGCAGGTCTATCGGGTGTCGGAGGCTGGCGCCGGCGTCCAGCCTGTGCTCGACGTCGCCGCTCCAAGTGTGCCGACAGGGTCGACGCGGGCGGGCGGCGACCGCCTCGCGCTGCGGGCCATCACCGGTCCCAGCGGGGAATGGCAGCTCGAACCAGTACCAGGCAGCGACGGCGGCCAGCTGCTGCGCGTGGCACAGCCGATTCGCGCACCGGATGGGCGGCTGCTCGGGATCGTGCTGGCGAGTGATTTTCTGACTGGCGAGATGGCCGACCGCGCCCGGCGGATGACGAAGGCGTACGAAGACTACACGCAGCTGCGCGTGCTGAAGCAGCCTCTGGCCGGCGTGTATCTGTCGTTCTTCGTGATGGTCACGTTGCTGATCCTCGTGGGGTCGACGTGGATGGGCCTGTATCTCGCCAAGCGCATCACGCGACCCGTGCAGATGCTGTCGGCGGCGGCCAGGGAAATCGGCGCGGGACGGCTCGAGCACCGGATCGAGCATCAGGCCGACGACGAGTTCGGCAACATGGTCGAGTCGTTCAACGCGATGGCTGCCGACCTGTCGTCACGTCAGCGGAGGATCGAGCGCGCGGCCATCGAACTCGAGCAGCGTCACCAGGACGTCGAACGGCGGCACCGCTCGGTGGAGACGATTCTGGAGCGCATCGCCACCGGCGTCGTGTCCATCGACGCCTCCGGGGCCATCGGACGGGTCAACTCGGCGGCCGCGCGCCTCCTGGGTCTCGGGGCATCCGCGATTGGGCGGCCCGTCGCGCAGGTGCTCGGGGACGACCTGGCGGCCGTGGCGGCGGTGCTCGATGACGCCGCGCGTGCTGTGACGGATTCGGTGGCGCAGGAGGTCAGCATCACGCGCGACGGGCGGGAATTGAACCTGGCGGTGGCGGCGACCCGCCTTCAGGGCGCAGGTGGCTTCGAGGGCACGGTGCTCGTGCTCGACGACGTCACTCCGCTCATTCGAGCGCAGAAGGTGGCGGCCTGGCGGGAAGTCGCCCGGCGCCTGGCGCATGAGATCAAGAACCCGCTCACGCCCATCCAGTTGTCGGCCGAGCGGCTGCAGCGGAAACTTGGCGACGCGGAGTCGCCGCACCAGGCGCTGGTCAAGGAATGCACGAGTACGATCATTGGCGAGGTCGAGTCGCTCAAGGGGCTCGTCGACGAGTTCGCACAGTTTGCCCGCATGCCGGCGCCGAAGGCGGTGCCGACATCGATCAATCAGGTTGTGACCGACGCCCTGTCGCTCTATGCCGGCCTCTTCGCCGATGTCGTCATCCAGCAGGATCTGAGCTCCGGGGTGCCTCAGGTGCGGCTCGACCCGGAGCAGATCAAACGGGTGCTCATCAACCTGGTGGACAACGCCGTCGAGGCAATGGACCAGCATGGAACGATCGCGGTTGAAACGTCCCACGATGCGGTACACAGGGTCGCGCGGGTGGTCGTGGCCGACGACGGCCCCGGGATTCCGGCAGGCGAGCGCGACAAGCTCTTCCTTCCGTACTACTCCACGAAGCGGCGCGGATCCGGCCTGGGGCTGGCAATCGTCCGTCGAATCGTGGCCGAGCACGGCGGTAACGTCGAAGTGACCGACAATGTACCGAGGGGCACCCGGTTCACGATCGAGCTGCCCTGTTGAGCGAACGCATGGCTTCGATCCTGATTGTCGACGATGAGCCGGGAGTGCGCACAGCGCTTGGCGGTGTGCTCCGCGATGAGGGCTACACCGTCGACGCGGTGGAGTCTGGCGAAGCGTGCCTCGAGCGCGTCGTGGGTCAGACGTTCGACCTGGTGCTGCTGGACGTGTGGATGCCCGGTATCGATGGCCTAGAGACGCTCCAGCGGCTGCGTGAGCGGCAGGTCGACGCGCAGGTTGTGGTCATCTCCGGACACGGGAGCGTCGAATCCGCGGTCCGCGCCATCAAGCTCGGCGCCTTTGACTTCGTCGAGAAGCCACTCTCGCTCGATAAAGCCGTCCTCGTCGTGCGGAACGCGCTGCGGCAGCGGCTGCTCGAGGCTGAGAACCGCGACCTCCGCGCGCAAGTCGACAGGCGCTACGTCATGGTGGGCGAGAGTCCGGTGATGCGGCATCTGCGCGAGCAGGTGCTGCTGGCCGCACCCACCAACGGCCGCGTGCTCGTGCTCGGCGAGAACGGCACCGGGAAGGAGCTCGTGGCGCGCACCCTGCACGCCCATAGCCGTCGGCGCGCCGAACCATTTGTAGAAGTGAACTGCGCTGCGATTCCGGAGGAGCTCATCGAGTCGGAGCTCTTCGGACACACGAAGGGCGCGTTCACTGGCGCTGTTGCCGACCGTCGTGGGCGTTTCGAGCACGCGCACGGCGGCACCATCTTCCTCGATGAAATCGGGGACATGAGCTTGAAGACCCAGGCCAAGGTGCTGAGGGCGCTGCAGGAGCAAGTGATTCAGCCTGTCGGTGGCACCTCGAGCGTGCGTGTTGACGTGCGGGTCGTGGCTGCCACCAACAAGGACCTCCAGGCAGAAATTGGAGCGGGCCGGTTCCGTGAGGATCTGTTCTTCCGATTGAACGTCGTGCCGATCTTCGTGCCGCCGCTGCGCGATCGGGCGGATGATGTGCCGCGGCTGGCGGAGCATTTCATGGCAACCCTGGCCGCCGAGTATGGGAGGCGGGTGAAGCGGTTTGCACCCGAGGCCATGGCTCGTTTGCAGCGCTACGGGTGGCCTGGCAACGTGCGAGAATTGCACAACGTCGTCGAACGCCTGCTCATCATGGTGCATGAGAGCATCGTGACGTTGCAGGACGTGAGCTTCGTGGGCGATGCGCCGATGGCAGAAGTGGCTCGAGCCGGCGCGCCCACGGTGCCACTTGCCGAGGCGCGCGACCGGTTCGAGCGCGACTATATTCTTCACGTGCTGGCCGCCTGTCAGGGCAACATCTCCCGCACGGCCGATGTGTTGGCCGTCGAGCGAAGCAACCTGTACAAGAAGATGCGCGCTTTCGGCATCGCCCCCTCGCGGCGCGAGCCGGACTAGTGCCTTACGGCAGCAGCCGGGCCTCGAGCACGTGCCGGTCGGTGAAGTCCGACAACCTCAAGTGGCGGGCAGCGGCGCCTACCAGGGCGCGAGCCGGCACGAGTCCGACGACTTCGCTTTCGAACACCGCCACGCCGTCGCGCGCCGCCTCGCGCGTGACGGCGTCAAAGACCACGGCCAGCGAAGTGCGGTCCAGGTCCGTGAGGTTCGTCGAGACCTGCACGAGGCCGCGATCAGGTAACGCCAGGCCGATCGCCTTCACGCCCGGCAATCCACCCGAACTCTCCCGAATCGTCCGCGCGATGCGCGTTGCCACGTCGAGGCGGTCAGTGGCGAGGTTGATGTTGTAGGCGACCAGCAGATTCCGCGCGCCGATGGCCACGGCGCCGGCCGTGGGGTGCGGCTCCAGCGGGCCGAAGTCTGGCTGCCATTCCGGTCGTCGCAACTTGTCGGCGAGTCCTTCGAACTGGCCCCGGCGCACGTCTTGTAGCGCACGCCGTTCGGGCCGCCACGCCGCAGCCTCATAGAGAAACACCGGGATCGCAAAGCGCGCCGCCACTGCCGCCGCAGTCGCGCGCGCCGCCAGTATCGCATCGTTCATCGTGGCGCCGGTGAGCGGAATGAATGGCACGACATCGACCGCTCCGATGCGCGGGTGGGCCCCGTGGTGGTGGTGCAGATCCACGTGGGGCAGCGTGGCTTCCACAAGCGCGATCACGGCGGCCCGCAGGGGCGCCGGCTCACCTGTCAGAGTGAATACAGAGCGGTGGTGGACGGCATCGGAATGCCGGTCGAGCAACTGCACGCCGGGCACCGCCGCCATCGCGGTCGCGAGCTGGTCGATGACGGCCAGATCGCGGCCTTCACTGATGTTCGGCACGCACTCGAGCAGGGGCAAGGCGGGGTTGTACCATAGCCGCTGCTGCGCCGCGTAAGTGCTATACTGCGCATCGACTTGCGGACATGACGGACCCTGGCACTGGCGACCTGACGGCGGCCGACGCGCTTTCCGGCGTGGAGCGCAGCGCCCGCGTCGAGCAGCTGCTGGTGGCGGGGCTCGACGAGTATTTCGCGGGCCGTCTCGATCAGGCCATGAACGTCTGGACGCGCGTGCTCTTCCTCGACCGTGCCAACGACCGGGCGCGCGCCTACATCGACCGTGCGCGGCGGGCTCAGGCCGAACTCCAGCGGGAATCCGAAGCCCTTCTGCACGAGGGCCTTCAGGCCTTCGACCAAGGCGATGTCGAGCGGGCGCGGCGCCTGCTCGTCACGGCGACCGAACGGGGCGCACCTCACGAGCAGACGCTGCCTGTCCTGCACCGCATCGGACTGTTGGACCTGTCCTCGACGGCGCAGGGGGCGGCGGTCGTGCCGCCGGTGGGGCG